>JBJKZU010000057.1:0-25846 GCA_045569095.1 Fidelibacterota bacterium | reverse complement strand
GATTATTTACTTCTGGGAACCAAAAAGCTATTGAAATTCAATATTACCAGTATAGAGAATTCCTTGAACAAAAACTTATTGAAAAAGCTACGATAGTAGAGGATGTATTTACAGGTCAACTACAGACTCCGCAAACTGTAATTGCAGAAATAGGGCCAATTGAAGATGTAATACGCTTCAAAGTCATTCTACCATTTATAGATCGAGAAACGATGACAGAGTGGAGTCAATATGGTGTTGATTATAGTTTTAAACAGCAGTCCATAGATTGGACGGGGTATTTTCTAAATATGCTCCCATGGTTACTAATTATTGGAGTATGGATATTTATTCTAAGGCGTATGCAAACGGGCGCAGGTGGCATGAAGGGCATTTTCAATTTTGGGAAAAGTCGAGCAAAGATTTGGACATCTGATATGCAGCGAGTGACATTTGATGATGTTGCTGGGTGTGTAGAGGCGAAGGAAGAATTAAAGGAAGTAATTGAATTCTTAAAATATCCTAAACGATTTCAAAAACTGGGCGCGAAGATTCCGAAGGGAGCATTGCTTGTCGGGCCGCCTGGGACTGGAAAAACTTTACTTGCCAGGGCAATTGCTGGAGAAGCAGATGTGCCATTTTTTAATCTAAGTGGAGCAGATTTCGTAGAAATGTTCGTTGGTGTTGGTGCCTCGCGTGTTCGTGACTTGTTTGAACAAGGTAAAACAAATTCCCCCTGTATAATATTTATTGATGAACTGGATGCAGTTGGTAGACAACGAGGGGCTGGTCTTGGTGGAGGGCATGATGAAAGAGAACAAACTTTGAATGCGCTACTTGTTGAAATGGATGGTTTTAATTCTGAACAATCTGTGATTATTCTTGCCGCTACAAATAGACCCGATGTTTTAGATCCAGCATTACTAAGACCTGGCAGATTCGATCGCCAAATAATAGTAGATGCACCTGACTACAAGGGTCGGCTGGGTATCCTTAAAGTTCATACTAAGAAAATCATACTTAATAAGCGCAAGGTTAAATTGGAAGAGCTGGCAAAAGGCACTCCTGGTCTTGTTGGAGCCGATTTAGCTAATTTGGTCAATGAAGCAGCATTACTTGCAGCACGAAAAAAGAAAAAAGCTGTTGATATGGACGATTTTGAAGAATCGAAAGATAAAGTGATGATCGGGATTCAACGTAAAAGTGTCATTTTAAGCGATGATGAAAAGAAAGTGACTGCATACCATGAATCTGGGCACGCACTTGTAGCTGCTTTAACCCCAGGCGCGGATCCGATACATAAAGTTACAATTATACCCCGAGGCAGGGCTCTTGGCGTTACAACACAGCTTCCTATAGATGAAAAGCATACCTATCCCAAAGATTACATAGAAGGGCGCTTAGCAATTTTACTTGGTGGCCGCGCTGCAGAAAGTATGATCTTTAATGAACTTACAACTGGTGCCGGAAATGATATAGAACAGGCCACAAGTATTGCTAGAAAAATGGTATGTGAGTGGGGAATGAGTGAAAATTTAGGACCAATGACTTTTGGAAAGAAAAATGAAGAAATTTTCCTTGGTCGTGAAATTCAATCCCACAGGGATTATAGTGAAACCACTGCAAAACTTATTGATGATGAAGTGGTTAAATTAATCCGTAAGGCTGAGAAATCTGCCAAACAGATATTGAAAAAGAATGATAAAATACTACATGCTATGGCAAACGCCCTGCTTAAGCATGAAACGATTGATCACGATGATGTGAAAAAAATATTGGATGGGAAAATTTTGCGTCGTAGAAAAGTTAACGGAGCGGCTAAAACAATCCGCAAAAAGAGAAAAACTAATACTACACGGAAAGCTGCCGCTAAAAAATCGACAAAATCCTGATCGAGCAGGTATTCCAAGCGGTAGTTCATTAACTGCAAACTAGTTCCAAAATCATAACTTGGATATCACTGATTTCCAACACCGGCTTACTGATAATAATACCCCGACCTTGGTAATGGGTATTCTGAATGTAACACCTGATTCGTTTAGTGATGGTGGGCAGTTTCTAGATACAAAAAGTGCTGTTTGCCATGCACTAAAAATGGCTGAACAGGGTGCTGATATTATCGATATTGGAGGTGAATCAACGCGACCAGGCTCTGATCCTGTGTCTATTAAGGATGAACTGGCTCGAGTTATACCAGTTATTGAAGGCATCCGCGGTGAATCCACTATCCCAATTTCAATTGATACTTATAAATCTATAGTTGCTAGAGAAGCTATAGCAGCTGGTGGAAATATCATTAATGATATAAGTGGTCTTAATTTCGATCCAGAAATGATAAATATTGTAAAGAACCATAGAGTGCCCATTGTTATAATGCATATAAAAGGAACTCCAAAAAATATGCAAATCGATCCGCAATATAGTGATTTAATTCAGGAAGTAATTGATTATTTTCAAAAACAGATTGATTTTTGCAGGAATAATGGTGTACCAAAATCAAAAATTATACTAGATCCGGGGATCGGATTTGGTAAAAGGTTAAATGATAATTTTATCTTAATTAGGGAACTAAAGCGGTTCACCGAATTAGGTTACCCGGTTTTAATTGGACCTTCAAGAAAATCATTTATCGGACTAACCCTTAATCTGCCGGTAGAACAACGCTATGAGGGTACAGCCGCTGCCATTACCGCAGGTATAATGAATGGTGCTCGTATTATTCGTGTACATGACGTATTAGAAATGAAACGCGTTCAGATTATTAGTGACCAAATCAGAGGAGCGGTCGCTTAGATGTACTTGTTTGATTTATGGTTTATCCGGGTAACGCTGATTGATGTAATTGATCTTTTACTTGTCACATGGTTGTTCTACAGGGTATATAAATATTTTCATGAGACTCGAGCCGGACAAATGCTTCTAGGGCTTGTAATATTGCTCGTTGCGTCTGTTTTATTTAATTCGGTTGGTTTAAGTGCATCATCGTGGGTTGTAAATCAATTCCAAACAGTCTGGGTTGTTGCATTTGTTATTCTTTTCCAGCCAGAAATACGGCGTTTGCTTATCTATGTGGGGCAGACTCGATTTTTCCGTCGTATTTTCCAAATAGGGTCTTCACGCACTATTGAAGCTATCGTGGAAGCTTCTATTCAACTAACAGTAAATAAATGGGGTGCTCTAATAGTAATCCAGAGAGAAACGGGACTTCGTACTTATAAAGATGCAGGCACAGAATTAAAGGCCGAGGTGACAGCGCCGTTATTAATGTCAATATTTAATCCAGGATCACCATTACATGATGGCGCTGTAATCATTCAAAATGATATTATTGACGCAGCTGCTTGTATTTTACCATTAACTGAGAGTACTATGGTCGATCCTGGGATGGGTACCCGACACCGGGCAGCACTGGGAATCTCGGAAGAGACAGATTCAATAGTATTAGTTATATCTGAAGAGTCAGCCAAAATTTCTCTCGCAGAAAATGGCCGGTTTATAAAAATTGGTATGGATGAAATGGATCTTCGTCGGCATCTCAATGAACGCATGTTTATCTCATCTGGGGATTAATATAGTACACCAATATTTGAATTTGTTGCATTGATTTGATATGTAAATTATTCTTATGGATTTAGCAGAACTAAAAGATAGATTTAATGCATCTGAATCAAAACACTTTGAACTACGGAGGTATCTTTGACCTAAAATCACAAGAGACACAATTAAAGTCTCTGCACAAAGAACCCCTGGATCCATCGTTTTGGAATGATAAGGAAAATGCAAGTAAAATTCTGAGAAATATCAGCCGATTGGAAAATAATATTAATCTTTGGAAGGATTTAGAGCAACGGCATAGTGATATCTCTGTATTATTTGAATTCGCCGAAAGTGGAGAGATACAAGACAACGAAATTACCAGTGAAATTATAGTATACGAGGGGATTATCCGAGATCTTGAATTAAAATTGATGTTGGGTGAGAGTCAAGATATGCAGGATGCAATAATAACCATCCACCCAGGAGCTGGTGGTACGGAAAGTCAAGACTGGGCAGATATGCTTTTCCGGATGTATTCCCGCTGGATTGAACGAATGGGCTTCCAAAAATGTATCATGGATTACCAACCTGGTGATGAAGCGGGTATCAAGGATATAACAATTGAAGTAAACGGTGATTATGCCTATGGTTTGTTAAAAGCTGAGGCCGGTATCCATCGTTTGGTTAGAATATCTCCATTTGATTCAAATAGTCGACGTCACACAAGTTTCGCATCAGTTTTTGTTTACCCATCCATAACAGAAGATATTGAAATTGATATTAATCCTAATGATCTAAGAATTGATACCTATCGTGCCAGTGGTGCTGGTGGACAGCATGTTAATAAGACTGATTCTGCAATAAGAATTACACATTTACCATCAAATATTGTTGTTCAATGTCAAAATGAACGTTCCCAACATAAGAACAAGTCGCAAGCTATGAAAGTTTTGAAGGCAAGATTATACCAAGCTGAACTTGAGAAAGAAAAAGAAGCTCATCGTGAATTAGAAGGGCAAAAGAAAGATATAGGGTGGGGCAGTCAAATTCGATCTTATGTATTTCACCCTTATAATATGGTAAAAGACCACCGCACAAAAGTTGAGACAGGTAATGTCCAAGCTGTTATGGATGGTGATTTGGATGAATTTATTAGAGGGTTTTTAATGGTAAATATTTCAGACGGTGCAATCAAAAATTAGAATTTAGAGGATTTATGTCAGAAGAACAGCGCAGTTTAAAAGATATTATCAATTTTCGAATTCAGAAATTGGAAACATTACGTGAAAGCGGTCTTGACCCATACCCACATAACTTTACACCGACAAACAAAAGTGTTGAATTGACGCAAAATTTTAAAGAGTTTGATAATAAAGATGTAGTAATTGCTGGTCGCATAATGGCGGTCAGGAAAATGGGTAGAGCATCATTCTTCCATATTCAGGATACAGCTGGAAGAATCCAAATTTATATTAAACGTGATAAGGTAGGTGAAGAACAATATAAACAATTCAAATTATTGGATATTGGTGATTTTGTAGGAGTTTCAGGATTTGTATTTAAAACAAAAACAGGTGAAATATCTGTACATGCTGAATTAATAACATTATTAGCAAAGAGCATACGTCCTTTACCAATAGTAAAAGAAAAGGAAGGTGAAACGTTTGATGCATTTAAAGATAAGGAGCAGCGTTATCGTAACCGCCATTTGGATTTGATTGTAAATCCGGAAATAAAGGATGTATTTCAGAGTAGGGCAAAAATTACTTCTGAACTTAGGAAATACCTGGATGATGAAGGGTTTTTGGAAGTGGAAACCCCTGTTCTTCAACCTCTTTACGGCGGTGCCAATGCACGCCCATTTAAAACTTACCATAATACTTTAGACCAAACATTTTACTTACGTATCGCTGATGAGTTATATCTCAAACGCCTTATTATAGGCGGTATCGATAAGGTATATGAGTTATCAAAGGATTTTAGAAATGAAGGTATGGATAGGAATCATAATCCAGAATTCACTATGTTGGAGTGGTATGAGGCTTATAGTGATTATGAAGACCAGATGGATCGAGTTGAAAATATAATTCGATTAGCGGCAGAAGCTGTGGGAAAGACCAAAATTAACTTGGCTAACTCTGTTATAGATTTAACAAAAGCTTTCGATAAAAAACCATTTTTGGATCTGCTTAAAGATGCTACTGGTTATGATTTATCTGATGCCGATGAAAAGAAACTACGGTCTATTTGTAGCGAACATCAAATTGAAGTTTCTCGGGATGCAAATTTTGGTCAACTTTTGGATGACCTGATGCACAGATTGGTAGAACCAAACCTAATTCAGCCGGTTTTTGTTATCGATCATCCAAAAGCTATATCCCCACTTGCCAAACCCCATCGTAATGGTGATCCAAATCTTGTGGAGAGATTTGAGTTATTTATTGGCGGCGCAGAATTTGCCAATTGTTTTTCTGAATTAAATGATCCATTAGATCAGCGAAAGCGTTTGGAAAACCAGGCAAAGCTTCGAGAGGCAGGAGATGATACAGCCCAGCCAGTAGATGAAAACTTTATTGAAGCAATGGAGTGCGGTATGCCTCCGACGGGTGGAGTAGGACTAGGTGTAGATCGTTTAGTGATGCTTTTGACTGAAAATCGATCCATCCGAGATGTGCTTTTGTTCCCGGCGATGCGTACCTAATAAATTTCCATAATGAAACTAAGTATCCATTTGGCTCTACGCTATTTAAGGTCATCAGATAGAGCCAGTTTTTCTTCTTTTGCTGGTAGGTTAGCTATTATTGGATTAGGTGTTGGGATTGCTGCACTGGTTCTTACTGCTGCCATTTATAAAGGATTCGAAGACACAATTTCTAATAAAATAGCTGGTTTTGATGGTCATATTAGAATTCAGGATTTTCTTGGCCGATCTATCCCAAATAATTCAGCAGGACTTGATAGTATTTTATTTAATTTTGCTTTAAAACACCCTGATGCTCAAATAAGATCATTTGTTCAAGGACCAGCAATGATGCGCAAAGGACTAAATGCAGAAGGTATTATTTTAGAAGGTTTAAATGGAACAGAACTACCGGCAGCATTGAATAAGATAATTGTTGGTGGTAATGGAAAATTGTCTGAAAAAACTATTATCATTGGTAAACGCTTGGCCGATGCATATCAATTAATCGTTGGCGACCCATTTGTAATATTTGACCTGAGTTCTATGACAGATATAACTGGAATGAAACGATTAACCCAATTCACGATCGGAGGGATATTTCATTCTGGTTTAGTGGAATATGATAATTCAATGGTTTATACAAGAATTGAAGACGCACAGTATTTACTTAATATGAATGAAGAAATATCCGGTAATATAATCTATTTAAATAATACGGATTTCCAATTGGTGGCAGAGGATATAGAATCTCGTCTGGAATATCCTTATTATACTCTAACTTGGAAAGAAAAACATCATACACTTTTTAAATGGTTAGCCGTACAAAAATTTCCCATTCTTCTAATTTTTGGTATGATCGCTCTAGTGGCAATAGTAAATATAATATCTGCGCTTACCATGATAGTATTAGAAAAAATTCGATCCATTGGATCATTGCAAGCAATTGGCTTATCACGTAGATCAATAATATCTTTATTTCTTGTTAAAGGAACGATAATTGGATTGGCAGGGTCGATATTTGGATTAATATTGGCGTTATTTTTTGGCTGGGTACAAATGAAATATCATATTTTATCCATAGAAGAAGATATTTATTTTATGGACCATATTCCGGTATCATTCGATTTTTCTCAGATTTTAATTATAATAATTTTTGGTACTATCTGCTCTTTATTAGCTAGTCTTTGGCCAACAAATATTGCATCTCGTGTAAAACCTGCTGACGCGTTACGATACGAATGAAATTTCAATTAATGATAGCGAAGCGATTTATGCTTGGTGGCAGAGGGTCTGGGCCAAGCCGTCTTACTGGATGGATATCAATTATTGGAATGATGGTAGGTACATTTGCAATGATAATAACTTTGGCGGTCATGAATGGTTTTGAAAAACGGGTGATTAATAAGTTAATTGGATTTGAAGGGGATATACGTATAACTGCAATAAATAAACATACCACGCTTGAACAAGCCTATAATAAAGTTAAAAATGATGCTTCCATTGATAAGGCTATGTTGTACAAGGAAAGAATTGGGATGATAATTGGCAGGAATGATGCAAAAAGAATGGCTACGTTCAAGGCCGTTGAGCTGGATGGATTGGATACTTTTTATGATATTGAATTCATTAACAAGGGTATGAAAACTTCCAATCCTGAAATAATTATAGGTAATTTATTGGCACAACGGTTAAATGTAGATATCGGTGACCAATTAACAATTATGAGCCCAATTGATCAATCAAACTTTTTTGGATTACCCCAAATGATTGATGTTACTGTCAGTCGAATTTTTCATGCCCAAGTATTGGATTTTGATGACCGGGTAATATTTATTTCACCCGATGTAGGCAATCGCTTATTCCTGCGCAAGCAAAATTATGATGGAATCGATATACGACTAGTTGACCGTAAAAATCTGGTTGATATTAAAATGCAGTTAGAAAAGACCTTTTCGGATCATTTATCCATAAAAACATGGGAAGATTTACATCGTGGTTTGATCAGTGCCATGCGTGTTGAACGTTTAGGTGCTTTGGCTGTATTGTGTTTGATCATAATGGTGGCCAGTTTTAATCTGGTATCAACGTTAGTTTTGGTCATTATTCAGAAAATCCGTGAAATCGGAATTTTACGTGCAATTGGTACATCTAAAATTAATATTAAAAAAATAATTCTTACTCAGGGCTCTTTAATTGGAGGATTCGGTGTTGTGATTGGAATCGGTATAAGTACGTTCTTAATATTTATTCAAAATCAATATGGTATTATTCCTCTTCCTGCAGATGTGTATTTCATTAATCAATTACCCATGGTAATAACAACAATTGACCTTTTGGTTGTACTAATAATTGCAATTTTCTTTGTTCTATTTTCTGGATCAATTGCATCAAAGCGAGCTACTAATATAGATATTAGGGAGTCCTTACAGTGGGAAAAATAGTATTGGATACAACAAAGCTTGTGAAGTCCTACTCTAATGGGGAAAAAAAGTTAAATGTACTTACGAACTTAACCTTGAAGGTAAAATCAGGCGAAATCATAACCATTATGGGACAATCAGGTGCAGGTAAGACTACTTTGTTAAATATACTTGGTACGTTGGATCAGCCTGATTCAGGTCAATTAACAATCCTTGGAAATAATGCAATGGAAATGAGTGATAAGAAATTATCTGAATTGAGAAATCAGGATTTAGGTTTTGTTTTTCAATTTCACCATTTACTTCCTGAATTCACTGCGTTTGAAAATGTGTTGATGCCAGCAATTATTAATGACAATGCCAGCGCTAAGGAAGAACTTGCAGATGAGTTATTTCACTATGTGCATCTTTCGGATCGGAAAGACCATCTACCTGCGGAACTCTCTGGTGGTGAGCGGTTACGGGTTGCTGTATTACGAGCATTAATTAATCAACCTGCTTTAGTGCTGGCGGATGAACCAACAGGTAACTTGGATATAAATAATGCAAAACGATTGCTGCAATTAATTAAAAAAATTAATTCTGACTTTAACCAAACATTTATTATCACTACCCATAATCCTCAAGTTGCAGCAATAGGTAGCCGTAAACTCAAAATGGTTAATGGGCGGTTGAGAATAAATAAGTAAGTGATTATTTATAGGTTTTGATATCATGATAAAGGTGTTTTAATATTTCTGGCTGAATGAAAGAGAATTTTTCGAAACGCGTTCAATCCATTATTAAATATGCCAAGGAGGAAGCAATCCGTCTTGGTCATAGTTATGTTGGATCGGAGCACTTACTTCTTGGTATGATCAAGGAATCAACTGGCTTATCCATTAAAATCCTTGAAATTTATGATTGTAGTCTAGCTGATCTTAGAGCTATGATTGAAGATATGATTAAGAGTTCCGGGGGCACTTTGACTTTAGGGCATTTACCATTTACCCGTCGTGCTGAACGTATTTTACGGAACTCATATAACGAAGCAGCCGCACTTGGTACATCAGTAGCAGATGATGAACACCTACTGCTTTCTATGCTAAAAGAGACTGAAGGAATCGCCTATGAAGTCCTCAATGCATATAATTTGGATTATGATAGTGTTCTCGGGTTAATGGATAGTGAAGATATTAATGAACCTGTGGAATTAGAACCGCGGAAAACCACTAAACCTAGTAAGTCTAAGACGCCAGCTTTAGATCATTTTTCTCGCGACGTTACAGATTTAGCTGAAAAGAAAGAATTGGACCCTGTGATAGGTCGTGAGGATGAAATTGAGCGTGTTGCGCAAATACTCACGCGTCGAAAGAAAAACAATCCCGTGTTAATAGGAGAACCTGGGGTTGGTAAAACAGCGATAATAGAAGGTCTGGCGCAAAAAATTGTACGAAAGGAAGTGCCCAGATTATTGCACAATAAACGAATTTTGTCATTGGATTTACCGGCAATCGTAGCTGGCACAAAATATCGTGGTCAGTTTGAAGAGAGATTAAAGACAATAATGGTAGAGCTGGAAGCAACGGAAGATGTCCTAATATTTATCGATGAACTCCATACCTTGGTTGGTGCAGGAGGTGCGTCTGGTTCATTGGATGCATCAAACATGTTCAAACCAGCGTTAGCTCGTGGTGATATTCATTGTATTGGCGCAACGACAATAGATGAATATCGCAAGTATGTGGAGAAAGATGGGGCACTAGAAAGACGGTTCCAAAAAATAATGGTTAATCCTCCAAGTATTGAAGAATCAATACAAATATTGAAAGGTCTTCAAGAATCTTATGAAAAACACCACAATGTAACTTTTGATCAAAAAGCTATTGAAGCGTGTGTTTATCTATCTCATCGGTACATAACAGATAAATTTTTGCCTGACAAAGCAATTGATATTTTAGATGAAGCTGGAAGTAGAGCCCACATGCTCAATATGGATGTACCGCAAGATTTGATAGATCTAGAACTAAAGATTGAAGAATTGCGTCGTGAAAAAGAAACTGTGGTGGTGGCTCAAAGATTTGAAGATGCAGCTGCACTGCGTGACAAAGAGCAGTCATTATTAGGAAAACTTGCATCAATGCAAAAAAAATGGCATCAGGATGAATCCAATCATCCATTTCAGGTGACTGAAGAAAATATAGCTGATGTAGTAAGCCTGGTGTCAGGAATTCCTGTGAATAAAGTTGCTCAATCAGAATCGCAAAAGTTGCTAAAAATGAGAGATGAGTTGCATAAATCAATTATTGGTCAGGATAAAGCAATAGATAGTATTTCTAAATCTATCCAGCGAGCCAGAATGGGCCTCAAAAGTCACAAAAGACCAATTGGTGTATTTCTTTTTCTTGGGCCTACAGGAGTTGGCAAAACTGAACTAGCAAAAGTATTAGCAAATTATCTTTTTAGTCATACCGATTCTCTTATAAAAATAGATATGTCCGAATATAGAGAGCGATTTTCTGCATCACGACTTATTGGTGCACCGCCAGGATATGTTGGGTATGAGGAAGGGGGTGCACTTACAGAAAAAGTACGGCGCAACCCCTATTCTGTGATTCTTTTTGATGAATTTGAGAAAGCGCACCTAGATATATCTAATTTATTATTACAGGTTTTTGATGAGGGTATTTTAACTGATGGATTTGGCCGTAAAGTAGATTTTCGAAATACTATCATTATAATGACATCAAACTTGGGCACAAAAGACATAAAAGTTGATGGTAGGTATGGTTTTGTTAAAAAATCTGGAAAGTCAGATTATGAAACTATGCAATCCACAATAATTGACCATGTAAAAACTGTATTTAGTCCTGAATTATTAAATCGCATCGATGAAACAATTGTTTTCCATATGTTGGATGAAACTGACGTTTTAAATATTATTGATTTGCAATTAAGGGAACTGATTGAAAATCTACAGAAAATGGAAATTAAAATTACAATTTCCAAGCGTGCCCGTAAGCTCTTGGTTAAGAGGGGTTTTCATGAAGAATATGGAGCGCGGAACTTGAGACGAACGATTCAAAGTTCGCTTGAAGATCCCATATCTGAACTATTGCTTGAAAATAAATACGCTTATGGTGATAAGATTACAGTTGATAGTAAGAAGGATGAGTTAATCTTTTCTCCACTAAAAAAACGGGCAAATAAGTCAGTAAAACAGGCCGGAGGGACAAAAAATGCGAAAAAGGATGAAAATCCTCAGAAAGTTTGAAATTTACCTCTTATTTCTGCCATATTTAAATAATATTACCTATTATATCTGCCAAATAGGTTAACTTATCTTTCTGGCATAGTTATTGTCTATTATTTACTTGAATCGTTCTAAAAGGAGTAAATAATGGGAAATATTCAAACATTTATGATCAATCAACCCTTATTAAGCATGGCAATGATACTACCTTTTAGTCTCTTTATTGTGATTGGTATTTTTTCAATCCTCATCAATTTTGTATTGCCGGTGATTTTATCCTTTTGGCTATCCGGTTGGGTTTACACTGCAATCATAGGTGAAAAAGTTCAAAAATATTACCAGCAGCCTTTTTGGTTTATTAGACACAAGTCTGCAGCATAATTAACTACATAAAAATTTAGGAGAAATAAATCATGAGTAAGATAATTGGCATTGATCTTGGTACGACAAATTCTTGTGTTGCAGTTTTAGAAGGTGGTGAACCTTCTATTATAACTAGTCCAGAAGGTGGACGTACAACCCCTTCTGTTGTAGCATTTACAAAAAATGGAGAAAGATTGATTGGTCAGCCAGCTAAAAGGCAAGCAGTAACAAATCCTATAAATACTATTTTCTCAATCAAGAGATTTATGGGACGTATGTATGATGAAGTTGGAACTGAAATCGAAGAAGTACCCTATAGCATTGAAAAAGGTCCAAATAATGGTGTAGTGGTTAAAATAGAGGACAAGGAATATAATCCCCCAGAAATTAGTGCCATGGTATTACAAAAATTGAAGCAAATGGCAGAAGAACATCTTGGTACAACAGTAACCGATGCAGTGGTAACAGTTCCGGCATATTTTAATGATTCCCAGCGTCAAGCTACCAAGGATGCGGGTAAAATCGCTGGACTTAATGTAAGAAGAATTATCAATGAACCAACAGCAGCAGCACTTGCCTATGGACTTGATAAGAAAAAAGACGAAAAAATTGCAGTATTTGATTTAGGAGGAGGTACCTTTGATATTTCTATACTTGAACTGGGTGATGGTGTTTTTGAAGTAAAATCTACCAATGGTGATACGCATTTAGGAGGAGATGATTTTGATCAAAAGGTCTTGAAATGGATTGCTGATGAATTTAAAGCAAGTGATGGTATTAATTTGAAGAAAGATCCGATGGCCTTGCAAAGGTTAAAAGAAGCTGCCGAAGCTGCCAAAAAGGAATTATCAAGTTCTAAGCAGACTGAAATAAATCTCCCATTCATTACTGCAGACGCATCGGGGCCGAAACATCTTAATTTGACCCTTACACGAGCAAAATTTGAAGAGTTAGTGTCAGATTTAGTGGAAAGAACAATTGATCCCTGTAAGCAAGCAATTAAGGATGCTGGTTTAAAAGCATCAGAAATTGATGAAGTTATTTTAGTGGGTGGCTCAACTAGAATACCAAAAATTCAAGAGAAAGTGAAAGATATTTTTGGTAAAGAATCGAATAAAAGTGTTAATCCAGATGAGGTCGTTGCATTAGGTGCTTCTATTCAAGGGGGTGTCTTAGCAGGTGATGTAGATGATATTCTTTTGCTTGATGTTACTCCTTTATCACTTGGTATTGAGACGCTAGGTTCAGTGGCCACGAAATTGATTGAAAGGAATACTACCATTCCGACAAAAAAATCGCAGATATTTAGTACTGCTGCGGATAATCAGACCACGGTTGAGATTCATGTATTACAGGGAGAGCGTGAGATGGCTGTAGATAATAAAACAATCGGTCGTTTCCATCTTGATGGTATTCCACCCGCGCCACGGGGTGTGCCGCAAATAGAAGTAACATTTGATATTGATGCTAATGGTATTCTAAATGTAGGTGCCAAAGATAAAGCTACGGGAAAAGAACAAAGTATCCGCATCGAGGCGTCAAGTGGATTAAGTGATTCAGCGGTTGATAAAATGGTAAATGATGCCAAGAAACATGAAGAAGAGGATAAAGATAAACGCGAATTAATAGATTTACATAACCAGGCTGAACAATTGGTTTACCAGACAGAAAAAAATATCAAAGAATTTGATGATAAGTTAAATGATGATAACAAAAAGAAATTATCTGATGCGGTCGAACAATTGAAAAAGGTAAATAGTGGTTCAAGTAAAAGTGATATTCAATCCTCAATTGACTCCTTAAATACTGTTTGGAGTGAGCTAGCAACAAAATTATATGATGAAAAAAAATCAACTCCTGGTGATGATCAAAATGAAGATGAAAAAAGTAAAGGAAGAGGTAAATCCGAGGTAAAAGATGAGGGTGAAATTGAAGATGCGGATTTTGAGGTAGTGGATTAAACTACATTAATAAAAGCCAGATTAAAAAGCGTCTACCTAGACGCTTTTTTTGTTTTTGGAACAGGAGGCACGTATATTCGTTAGCTTAGTATATATACGAAATATAATGAAATTACTGAAAACTATTATATTGACCATCGTAATTCTGTTTAGCATAACAGTACTAGTTTTATTAACACCATCTTTATGGAAAGAGTTAATTGAATATCGAATAAATGACCAATTAACAAAGAGGGGTAACTGGGAAATATCTTTTGATAAAGTTAGCGGTCATTTACTTGCCAATGTTTCCATACAATCCTTGAAATTGACCAATCTTAATAAATCAAGTATTTTTATTTCGAATGTTGATCTTCGTTTAAATATGTTGGAATCATTGTTTGGATATCCAAGTTTTAAATACCTGAAACTAAAAGAAGTTACCACCACCCTTTTCCAATCAAAAAAATCATCCGATTTAAGAACAGATCCCTTTGATTTAAAGGAAATCCTAGAACAAAAGTTTACTGTTGATCGCCTTCAATTCGATGGTAGGGTTACAATTCCTGAGTTAACAATACTCAAGGACTTCTTATTTCAATTTGATGGGCGTTTTGATCTTGATATGAATTCACTCGACCTTGATGTAAATGAATTATATTTTGCAATGGAAGAAACAGGATTTGATTTGCAGTTAAAAAAATCTCGAATATCATTGTATCCTGCAAAACTAGTGTGCGAAAATATAAATGGTATGATTGACTCATTGGGATTTAGAGGAAAATTCAGTTACAACTGGTCAGATGATAAAGATATGAGAATTGATGTTTTTCTTGATAAATATCAAATCCCAAAAACATTTTTTGATAAATTACCTCTTCAACCAAAACTATCAGCCTTAGAGACAGAAATTCATATACAGTCTGATTTACAAACCTTCGAGGGGAATATTACCCTAACGAATGATTTAGGCTTACATACCGCTGGCAATATTTCTTTATCAAATTTTGATGATTTCTTTTCTTTAGATCAGGTGAAATTAGAAGGCGAGGATGCCAGTTTGTCAATGAATGGTATTTATCAAAAAGATGGTCATTTTAATGCGTCAATTCAGCTAACTGATTTTGATCTAAATAAATGGATTATAGATGATCTTCCAACTGACTTGAATGGTCTTGTAGCAATTGAGGGTACTGTAGAAGAAAGTAAATTAGAGCATATTACACTTACGATGGAATTGTCAGAGACAAAGCTGTATAAGGATCGAGATATATCAGTATCAGGTACGGTTGATTATGTGAACGAGTTATTAAATATCGAGGAACTGCTGGAATTATCAATTGGAAATAGTAGAGTAATAGTCACCGGAACCAGTGACTTTAAAAATGAAGTCTATAACTTGGATTTAGACCTTGATAACGCTGATGTTTTCATTATAAACAATTTTTGGTCAGATAGTCTTGAAAATGGTAAAGCGACGGGTAGTCTTTTTGTATCTGGTCCTTTTAATAACCCTAATCTGAGCGCTGAACTTGTACTACGAAATATAAGCTATAAGAATTTTAATTTAGAAAGCTTTGAATTCTTTGGGAGTTTAAATAGTTCAGACAATTATACTACCGGAGATTGCCAATTGCGTGTTGGATCTGGTACATGGAATCAACAATCTTTTGAAAGTGGCGTTGTTGACTTATCATATACACAAGATGGTTTAGAGATTCAGAGTGCAGAATTCAATAATAATAATGATTTTTTTCAATTATCCGGGTTTTTGAAAAATGATGGAAATGGTGTATTTGATCGTCTTCAGATTGCCACAAATCAGCAATATTTAATTAATACTAAACCAGTTGAATTCACCCTTGGTGAAGGAGTGGATTTACTTCAGTTGGATTGGGGGAAAAATGAATTGACTTTGAAGCCTTTTGAATTTCATGTAAATGATGGGATCCTCTCCGGTTTCTTAACACTTACAGATGAAATAAATGGTTTATTGAAAATATCAAATATAGGTACAAACATACTAGATTTTTTAATTCCTAATGAATGGATCAAAATCCAAGGTCAGGTATTTGGTGAATTATCTGTTACGTCAAGGGATCATTCTTTGGATTACTCAATAGATATAGCGATAAAGAATGGTGAGATTGCTGCTCAACCATTTGATGAATTAATAATTTCAACCTTCTATCGTGATTCAATTTTGCATGTTGATGAAATTACATTAATCCATGGTGATAAAACCGGTATTCAGGTTGCCGGCGTAGTACCACAATATTTTGAAGAATCCAATCCTATTGAAATAGACGCTATGATCAATATGAAAAAGGTGGACATTTCAATTTTTACTCAATTTATCCCTGACTGGTTCGCATTAGATGGTGTGGTAAGCGGTGTGCTGAATTTTGGTGGTCTTCCAAATAAAACAAAATTTAATTTTGACCTTTCTATAGATGATGGTGTATTTGAGGGGTTGAAACTAGGGTATGTTTCAGGAATGGGACTTTACGATTCAAGACGTTTATATTTTAACCAATTTTCCGCGATAAGGGGGAACGACCACGCTATTGCAGGTGCAGCTTATTTACCCTTGGATTTAAACTTTAATTCAGAGAATCCAGGTGAAATGTTTATGGCTGATTCGATGTGGGTTGATGTTAACGGTGATTTTAACCACCTCGAATTCCTTTCTCAATATTTAATTGATGTAGACTCTTTACCGGGGAATCATAATGTTTCCTTACAAATTTCTGGAACACCTGATAAACTTGTCAGGAACGGGGAAATATCAATCAAAGATGGTTCTATTTACACAATTTTATTAGATGAACCAATAAAAGGTGTCAATGGTAAAGGAATACTGGTTAATAATTTGCTATCAATTGAAAATCTTGTTGGTGCTGCGACAATTAAACCGGAAGCTTATAAAGCAAATATTTTTGTTGATGGAAACATAAATATGACAAAGTTCTTCGAACCCTACTATGATCTCAACGCTAAAGGGAATAATGTATTTTTTAAAACCTTATTAGGCGATATTGAAGGTGTAGTTAATATGGATGTACGAATTAGTGGAAGAGATACAATTACAATAGCTGGTGGAATAGAAGCTATTGATGCTGTTATGTATCAAGAGTTTGAAGTTAATACGTTACCTACTGCGGAACTTGATCTTAGCAATACAATTATCAACTACAAATTAAATTTCCCAATCACTGGTAAATTTGTTTTAAGAAATAGTCAAATCGATGCACAATTAGGCGGTGAGTTGAGTATATCCATGTTTGGGGACCAAAGGGCGGATTACTCTGGTGAACTATTCGTTAGGGAAGGAAAATTTTATTACTATGGTGATATATTCAACATCACAAATGGATATTTGGCTTTTGATACCAAAGGATTCAATCCTTATTTAGATCTATCTGCATTTACTAAAATAAAAGAGGAGAATATTACCATTACTCTTGTTGGACCATTAAATAATCCAAAATTGGGTTTACAATCCTCCAGTGGTTTTTCGGAAAGTGATATACTTGAATTACTAACTATAAGGAGCCGTTTCGAAGATCAGGAGATTAGTTCGTCAGGTCTTGGCAGTCAGGCTCAGTCAATATTTGTAGCCTATTTAGAAAAGGAACTGGAAAGAAATTTTTTGCAAATCAGTGGGCTTGGAAGATTAGGTATAATAGAGGATGTGAGTATATCCGGTGCTTCTGCTTTAATTGACCCCACAGGTTCTGATGATTTAGTAATTAAGGCTCAGGTCTCAAGGAATCTATCATTGAACTATTCGTACAAACGGTCATTCTCATTAGTGAACCCAGACCATAATCAGGTTGGTGTTGAACTCAAATTAAATCCTTACTTTTCCCTTATTGGAAATGTTGATGAATTGGGTAATATGCACGTAAAATACCGCCTGCGTTATTCTTACTAGATAGTAATACCAAAATGAAATACTATTGCTTGGTTTTAACAGGCTTGCTTAGTCTAAATCTCTTGTGGGCTTTGTCCGAAGATGTTATTCAGGTTAGTAGTGTTAAATTTATCGGTAATTCAAGGATCAAAAGCAAGCACCTTATCCAAATTATCAATATTCAAAATAAATCACTTTTTGCTAATCAGTCTTTTGATCGGCGTGTTATAAAACTCGATGCGATAAGCATTAAAAACTATTACCTTACAAAAGGTTTTTTGGATGTGGCTGTTATTGATTCATTTACGATTAATAATGGAAAAGCAGATATTATTTTTAGGATCCAGGAAGGTAAAGAATATTTCCTTAATACAATAAATCTATCAGGAAACGCTAAACTTACAGATAAACAAATAATATCTATTTTTAACCTAAAAGAAAATAAGCCATATAACCCCGTTGCTCTTCAGGTTAACAGGAGTGAACTAGATGAAGCATACCAAGAGGAAAGTAAATTATTTCTAGAAACAAAGACATCTCAGTTTGTGACTGATTCAGTTGTTGTAAATATTGAAATCCAAGAGGGTCCAGATGTATACATAAATAAAATTTACATTGAAGGAATGAAAAAGAATCTTGATTCAAATGTGATATATAGAGAATTAGACTTCAAAGTTGGGGACGAATATGTAAAAAGTAATATAGATGCCAGCCAAAGAAAATTAATGGAGATTGGCATTTTTTCAATGGCCGCGATAACGCCTGTTAAAAATATAATCAATGATACTACGGTTAATTTAGTTATTGAATTAAGAGAGCTAAATCGAAGAGAGATATTATCTTCCGGTGGTTTAATATCAGTAACAGTAAATGAGGGTGTTGATCCAGTTAGTGCACTCGGTGGTGATGTCGCTTGGAAAGACCGCAGGGTTTTTAACTCCGCTGCTAATTTAGAGATAAAATCATTGCTTGCATTACCATTGGAAACTGAATGGCAATGGCCCCGTGCTACAGTTGACGTGCTTTTATCAAATCAATGGATTCTCGGATTACGCATACCAACTGAATTGAGTGGTTTTTTTCAATCATTTCGAAATTATGAGCAAAATGAAGGTATATACCGTTACGGTTTTCAATTGGCCAATATTTTACGATTAGATGATAGGTCATATTTAAGAACGATTTTACGGTGGGAATTATTTGATGATAAAAAACGGGATGATAAAAATGATATAGAAAATCGATCTTTCAGAATAATAGGTAGATTGGATAGGGCTAATAACCCTTTATATCCATCTAGAGGATATGTTCTTTTTACCGAGTTCATTAGTGTTGGTGGTTTACTTGGTGGGAATAGAACTTACCAGAAAATTGATACGGGAATTCAAGGATATTTACCAATAAGGAAGGATTGGACGATGGCTAGCCGTATAAAGTACGGTATGATCTTTGATTGGGACGAAGTTTATGATGAGTACGAAACAACTTTATTATATGATAAATTTTACTTAGGTGGTAGTTCAAGCTTGAGGGCTTGGGAAGCGCTTAAATTTCTGACAGATAATGATGAAAATACCCCAAGAGGTGAACTGATTCGACTTTTGTTAAATTGGGAGATTCGATTCCCGATAGTTTGGTTATTGGGCGGTGAAATATTTTTAGAAGGAGGGCAACTTACAGATAAAATAAATAATGTGGCCTTGAAATCAATCCATTGGGGAAGAGGATTTGGTATTACACTTGCATCTCCGTTGGGACCTATACGTCTGGATTATGCTTGTCGTTTTGATAAACCTGGATCCGGGCGACTTAATCTTGGATTCTTATATATATTTTAAGAGGAACATTTAATTATATACTGTGTATATAATTGTAGTTCTTTCTTGTTGATGGGTATACTTGCGTATAAATTCCGCAGTTTTTAAATACAGGTAATTATCTAGAATGAGGAAAATACTTTTTATCCTAACCATTATTGGGGTTTTTGTTTCTGGTTGTGGGAGTAACCAGACTGCAGAGGAATTATTTAGCGGTGCGGAGAATGCTAGAAATGAAAAAGATATTAAAGGCGCATTATTTAATCTTGATTTGCTATTAAAAAAATACCCTGACCATGTTTTGGCTGCCAAGACGCAATACCTAATTGGTGATATTTTCATGAATGATTTGCGTGATTTTGATAGTGCAATTGCTGCTTATGTAAATGTGGTTAATAATTTTTCTGGAACAAATCAAGAGGCTCAGGCACAATTTATGATTGGTTATATTTATGCTAATATTTTAAGTGATAACTCTAAAGCAAAATCGAATTATAAGATTTTTCTTGATCGATTTCCTGAGCACGAATTAGCACCATCGGTCCAATTTGAACTAGATTATCTTGGTAAGGATATAAATGAGATTGATGTCCTTAAGCATATTACATCCTAGTATATATCAATATTTTTTATGGCAGAGTTTAGTTTATCAGAAGTAAATGAACGTATATCTCGCGAATCAAGCTTTGTTGATACGCTTAAAGAGGCCGTTAGTGCAACGATTGTAGGTCAGACGGACCTGGTTAATCGACTTTTAATAGGCATGTTGGCCAATGGGCATATACTTGTTGAAGGAGTTCCAGGCTTAGCTAAGACTTTGCTGGTTAAGACAATGGCGCAGCTTATCGACGCCAAATTTCAGCGGATTCAATTCACGCCTGATATGCTTCCGGCGGATTTAATTGGTACACTTATTTATAACCAGAAAACGGGCGGATTTGAAACGCGAAAAGGCCCAATTTTTGCTAATATAATCCTAGCTGATGAGATTAATCGTTCGCCCGCAAAAGTGCAGAGTGCCTTGTTAGAGGCAATGCAGGAAAGACAGGTTACCATTGGAGAAGATACTTTTATTCTTGATAGTCCATTTCTTGTTCTCGCGACGCAAAATCCAATAGAACAAGAAGGAACATACCCGCTGCCAGAGGCGCAGGTAGATCGATTTATGTTAAAGCTGAAAGTAGACTATCCAATAAAGGAAGAAGAAAAACAAATTTTGAGGAAAATGGCGAAAACATCCGTTAATCAATCAATTAACCCAGTGGCAAAACCAGAACAGATTTTGACAGCACAAAACATAATAAATGATATTTATGTTGATGAAAAAGTTGAAGAATATATATTAAATCTCATATTTTCTACACGAAATCCTGAAGATTTTGGATTAAGTGATTTGGCTGGCCTTATTGATTACGGAGCTTCACCAAGAGCTTCAATTAATATTGTATTAGCTGCGAAGGCCCGCGCTTTCATAGAACACCGTGGCTATATCACTCCTGAAGATGTTCGTTTCGTAGGTGCAGATGTTCTTCGTCATCGCATCATTTTAACTTATGAAGCAGAAGCAGAAGAATTAACATCTGAGGATATTATCCAAAGACTTTTCGAAACAATCGAAGTCCCCTAATTATATTGTCATATGATCCCGAAAGAGATCATCCAAAAAGTTCGTCTTATTGAGATCAGAACTCGTGGTTTAGTTAATGATCTTTTTGGCGGTGAATACCACTCTGTCTTTAAAGGTAGAGGCATGTCTTTTTCTGAGGTAAGAAAATACCAACCCGGTGATGATATTAGTTTAATTGATTGGAATGTGACCGCGCGATCTAATTCGCCATATATTAAAATATTTGAAGAGGAAAGGGAATTAACTGTCTATCTTATTGTTGACATGAGCAGATCAGGCAATTTTGGTACACTGCGGAGATTTAAAAATGAAATTGCCGCAGAAATTGCTGCAGTATTGGGCTTCTCAGCTATTAAGAATAATGATAAAGTTGGATTAATCTTATTTAGCGATAGAATTGAAAAATATGTTGTTCCAAAAAAGGGAAAGTCACATGTGCTACGCGTAATTAGAGAACTACTTTACCACAGACCGGAAAGACGGGGAACCGCAATTCAAATTGCACTTGATTTCTTACTGAAGGTAGCAAAACGCAGAAGTGTCGTATTTCTAATCTCTGATTATATGGATGAAGGATATTGGAAGTCGCTTAAGGTTGCTAACCGAAAACATGATCTAATTGGTATTCAAATGAATGATGTAGCAGAATCCGATATACCTGACCTAGGATTGTTAAAGGTACACGACCCGGAAACTAATGAAAAATTCTGGATTGATACGAGTTCAAAAGAAGAACGTTTATTATTTAAGAAAGAGCAGGAAGAAAAATGGATAAAATTCAACAAAGAATGTGCTCGTATAAAATTTGATCTTATCAAAATTTCTACCGCTGGTGATTATGTTGAACCGCTAATGAATTATTTTAAGCGCCGAGAAAAGCGTATATAGTAGGTCATGATCCAAAGAAAAATACTTTTCTATATTGTCCTAACACTTTTTTTATATACCTGTGAAAAAAACGAGAGTTTAAATGGTTCCTTTCAATTATCTGTATCAACTGATACATCATTTGCAGCGATTGGAGATTTGATTAGGTTAAGAATTCAGACAAAATTTCTTAAAGATAATTATTTGGTTATACCACAAACTCAGTTTAGTGAACCATTGGAACTGCGACAATTAGAACCGCTATATAATGAAAATGGAAAAATTACTGGAATAGATTATATCTTATCGGTGTGGGATACAGGTACGGTAGTTATTCCAGCCATTGCGGTAAATGTTTTTAAACCAGACAGTACCTTAGAATTTGTAGTAAACACCGATTCACTAGAAATCAATGTTGTATCAATGATTGCTAAAACCGGTTCACAATCCATGAGACCAATCAAAGGGCCAGTGCCTGTTTCTAGGATGTGGCCGATGACGACGATTATTTTAGTCTTGTTACTAACTGGGATTTTATATGGATTGTACGTCATTTATGGTAAACGCATACCGAGTGAATACATAGAAGTAGAAACTGTTCAGTCTATCAAGCCAGCTGATGAGATGGCACTTGAAAAACTGAACCACTTGAAGAATAGTAAATATCTGGAAAGTGGCAAGATAAAAGAGTTTTATATACAACTTTCCTATATCTTAAGAGAATATGTGGAGAACAGTGTATACATAAAGACTTTGGAAATGACTACTGAGGAAATAAAGCAGTACAGATCGGTAATTCCTTTTGATCGTGACCAATTAGGTATATGGATGGATATTTTGCAAAGGGCTGACCTAAGTAAATATGCAAAATCTGATCCGGATAAAATGATTTGCCATGAAGACCTATCTGCAGGGGAAACATTTGTGAAAAATACTGTTGCATTCTGGAAAATATAAAACTTGTAAAATGGAATTATAGGTGTGCAACTAAAATTTGAGATAGCATAGGAAAAGGTTAAATTCAAATTACAAAACGGTATTATTCATGGCCACGACAAGTAATATAAAAAAAGGTGCAGTTCTGTTGCAAAACGGGAAACGAATGAAAGTATTGGAATTTCTACATGTTAAACCAGGTAAAGGCAATGCATTTGTTCGTACAAAATTGCGAGATATTCAATCAGGAAAAGTAGTAGAAAAAAAATTTAATGCTGGTGCAAAAATTGAATTAATTAGAATTGATGTAAAGGCAATGCAATACTTATATAAAGATGGTGATAGTTATGTATTCATGGATAGCCATACGTATGATCAAATCAATATTCTAGCGGAAATTATTGGCGATAAATTCAATTTTCTAAAACCAGGTCAGAATGTGGATATATTATTTGATGGTGATTTAATTATTGATATTCGCTTGCCTGCACACGTTAATCTTGAAGTGCAACACACTGAGCCAGGGGAGAAAGGAAATACGGCGACAGGGGCTACTAAACCAGCGACAGTTGAAACTGATTATGTGGTAAATGTTCCTTTATTTATTGATAGTGGTGATATCTTAAAAATTGACACAAGAAGCGGGGAATATATTGAAAGAGCAAGATCTTAGGGTTAGTTTTATTACTTGATACCTATGTGAGTATATGTGGCAGGATAGGCTAAAAGAAATTCTTTATATTCTTGAAAACAGCAATGTTAATGAGATCGATGTAACTTTTTTCGGCATTCGGTATCGTGTGGTAAAAGAAGCGCCTGGTGTTGGAGAAGGCTTACCGGAAGCAACGGTAACTCCAAAACAAACCACTGACCGTTCAGATATACCTGAAATGAGCGAAACAGCGATCAAAGAACCGGACTCAGCTCCTGGGGTTGAAGTATTATCACCGATGCCAGGGACATTTTATATAGCACCATCTCCTGATGATCCCCCCTTTGTAAAAGAGGGTGATTCTGTTAAAAAAGGTGACACACTTTGCATCATTGAGGCCATGAAGATCATGAATGAAATTGAAGTTGAAGATAATGGTGTAATTCAGAAAATTCTTGTTAAGAGTGAACAGGCGGTGGAATTCAATCAGCCCTTGTTTATTTTAGAGCCTAATTAATTTATTATGTATAAAAAGATCCTGATTGCTAATCGGGGTGAAATTGCACTGCGAATTATTCGGGCCTGTCATGAACTTGGCATAAAAACTGTGGCTGTTTATTCCACGGCTGACGAATACTCGCTCCATGTAAAATTTTCTGATGAAGCTGTCTGTATAGGGCCACCTCCTAGTAACGAAAGTTATCTAAACATCCCCCGTATATTGGCCGCGGCTGAAATAACCCATGCAGACGCGATTCATCCCGGATATGGCTTTTTAGCAGAGAATGCAGAGTTTTCACGTATTTGCCAGGATAATGGTTTTGTTTTTATTGGTCCCACAGCAAAGATTATTAATGCAATGGGAAATAAGGCAGAGGCAAAAAAAACGATGAAGAGTTGCGGCGTGCCTGTTATACCAGGTAGTGATGATGTGCTTAATGATGTCGGTGAAGCAAGAGACCTTGCAGAAAAATTTGGCTATCCAGTTATGATAAAAGCGTCAGCGGGCGGCGGTGGTAGAGGGATGCGCCTGGTGAAATCGCAGGATGAGTTGGAATCCGCTTTTGGTGCTGCACAGGCAGAGGCAAAAAGTGCTTTTGATAATGATGATATGTATTTGGAAAAATTTGTTGAGCACCCGCGCCATATTGAGGTTCAGATATTAGCTGATAACTCTGGTAAAACAATTCATCTGGGTGAGAGAGAGTGCACTATCCAGAGACGGCACCAAAAATTGATTGAAGAGAGCCCATCAGTGATAGTAGATAGTGATTTGCGAAAAAATATTGGGTTATCTGCAATTAACGCTGCTAAGACGGTGAAGTATGTTGGTGTTGGTACCGTGGAATTTCTTGTTGATAAAAACCTTAATTACTATTTCATGGAAATGAATACGAGAATACAAGTAGAGCATCCGGTTACAGAAATGGTCTCAGGTGTAGATTTGATTAAACAGCAACTCAGGATGCATGCTGGAAAATCTTTTCCATCTTTCCTTGAAAAATTTCACTTAAGGGGCCATGCAATAGAATGCCGCATTAATGCAGAAGATCCAGCTAATGATTTTGTTCCTTCACCAATGGAAATCACCAGTTTTCATATGCCTGGCGGAAAAGGTGTTCGGGTTGATAGTCATGCTTATGCGGGATATCAAATTCCCACAAATTATGATTCCATGATCGGCAAATTGATTGTTTCCGCGAGTTCCAGAGAACGTGCAATCATTCGCATGGAGCGTGCATTAGAAGAATCTATTATTGAAGGACCAAAAACAACAATTCCATTTCACCTGGCCATCATGCGTGATGAACAATTTAAAAGTGGTAATTTCGATACGAGTTATTTAGAAAATTTTCATTTCGGTGTCGCAGATTAAC
>JBJKZU010000056.1:0-6985 GCA_045569095.1 Fidelibacterota bacterium | reverse complement strand
GCCAAATCTCAAATTGCCGGCGTCCTTTGTTTTGAAAGTAACTTATAAATTGGTCAACGGCTTTATTTCTAACCAATGGTATATGGCCATCACGATCATCAACAACAATAAATTTTGAGGCGCCCATTTCTACTTCCATTGGTTCCATGAATCCATTGAGAGTTTCTCTGGCTTCAGCTGCAGCAACTGGCGCACCAGTTAGTTCCAGCGTGAATAAGCGCTGGGTCACCACATTCAGTAATGCATTTTCAAAGCGATCAAATTCTTCTTTATCTTCAGCAGTCTTTTCGCCCAGTTGATCCGCTTCTGATAATAATTCATAAATACGATCCAGATTATAGATAACCTCTAACGTATCACCCTGAGCATCCGCAATGATACCATCGGTTAACAAAATTTTTACATCTTTGAGTAGTTGGGGTAACCGATTTGTGGTTTCAACAAATCCTGAGCCATTCTTCAAAGCCGGTACATTTTTCCCAACGTTGTTGGAAACATTTTTTAGCGAATCCTGAGCAAGCAGGAAAGATGACAGTACTAATAGCGTCAAGATTTTATTTGTTATTTTTTCTTTGATCATTAACAATTTATCGCATCTTAATCGGGGCGAAATTACCGGCCACTTTACAGGCAAGCAAGGTATTTGCCCCTGTTAAAGGTTTGTAATGACTCGCTTTCATTTAGTTCCCCAAATTGATAAGAGAGCAAGATTCACAATGCAAATACCAGAAATTGGAGTACACCCAATACTGTTTTACCACATCTTGCCATCAAAAGAGTTCATGGTTTTAACGATGCCCATTATTGGGTAAGGTCAGACTCTTTATTTGGACTCGGTTCACTGATATAAAATAAAGGATTAAATTGGCTGAGATCAGGATTATTATATAATATTATTTTGATCGGCTGCTACCCATTCATTTTTCAAACGTTCCACTTCATTGCGGACCTCTTCTGTTATTCTGTTGCGTTGATCCATTTCATTCTGTTCTGTATGTATTGGATTTGCAAAACGTAATTCCAGAGGCCTTGGATTAAAATTTTTTGATCCTTTTACTAACACATCAAAAGTACCACAACATGCCATAGGCACAATAGACAAACCTGCATTTATGGCAAAAATAATTCCGCCTTTTTTGAATGGTTGAATGTTACCATCTAATGAACGAGTACCCTCTGGGAAAATAAGAATAGAACGGGGCTTTCTCGCTAGTGATTTTCTTGCCCGTTCCATGGATTCTAGGGCTTTTTTATGATCACTGCGATCCACGAAAATATGCCCTGCTGCCATCATCGCCCAACTAACTACAGGGATTTTTTTTATTTCGATTTTTGCTATAGGAACTACAGGTCGTGGAATCCCAGCCAAAGTCAGGGGTATATCAATTATCGACTCATGATTACAGGCAAATACATATTGCTGTCCAGTTTCTAAGTTATCCAATCCTTTTAGCGAATAACGCAGATTTGCCACCCATAGAATCGACTTCGCCCAAGTACGAACAATAACAGCCCAGATTCGACCTTTCCAATCAAGAGGTGTTAAAATGAAACCGATTAATGCAAAAAATAATGTGAATAAACTGATTATAAAATAAATCCAATACAGACGCAATTAGCCAAGTCCCTCCAGTCCCATTAGTTCCTGGAGAACTTGCGGCAATAAAACTTTTCCATCTGGTGTTTGATATGTTTCTAATAAAGCGACCATCAGTCTAGGCGTTGCCAGGCCTGACCCATTTAGCGTGTGCACAAAATCAACTTTTTTGTCTGCGGTCCGACGGTATCGAATATTTCCTCGACGGGCCTGGAAATCTTCAAAATTACTGCATGATGAAACCTCTAGCCATTTGGCCTCCCCTGGCGCCCATACTTCCAAATCATAACACTTTGCAGCGGCAAAACTCAAATCGCTCGTGTTAAGGGTAACCACGCGGTAATGCAAGCCCAATCGTTGCAATATTTCCTCTGCTTGCGAGGTGATACTTTCCAGTTCATCATAAGATGTTTTCGGTTCCACAAATTTCACCATTTCTACTTTATTAAATTGATGTAACCGCAACAAACCATGTGTATCCTTTCCGTACGAACCTGCTTCCCTGCGAAAGCAAACGGAATATGCCGCATAGTTTCCAGGCAAATCACCCTCATCTATGATTTCGTCACTAAAGATATTAGTCACCGGTACTTCTGCAGTGGGAATCAGGTAAAGATCATCCTTCTCAATATAATACATATCATCAGAAAATTTTGGTAGTTGTCCGCAAGTACGGGGTGCATCAGCCCGTGTTAAAAATGGGGGGAATATTTCAGTAAAACCATGTTTCTGGACATGTAGTTCCAGCATATAATTTATTAATACTCTTTCCAGTTTAGCTCCAAGTCCCGTTAATAGCGGAAATCCTGATCCGGAAATTTTTGAACCCCTTTCAAGATCAAACAAATTAAGCTCTAAACCAATTTCTACGTGCGATTTTAGATCAAAATCTGCAGACAGCGGTTCACCCCATTCTCTGATAACTTGATTCGCAGTTTCATCATTTCCAACCGGTACTGTATCGTGGGGGATATTGGGTATTAGCTCTAATTGCTTATCAAGCGTTTTTCCTAGGTTACTGACTTCCTTTTCTAAGTACTTGATGGCATCAGATACTTTCTTCATGGCAGCAATAGTATCATCAGAATCCTTACCGGCACGTTTTGCTTCCGCTATTGCTTCCGATGCACTATTCTTTTCTGCACGCATTTCATTTAATTGATGAATTTTATCCCTGTGCTCTTCATCAAGCTTCAGAATCTTATCTAGATCAATTGATTCATTCTTGGCTTCCAGACCGGCCTTAATCTGGTCAGGATTATTTCGAATACGGGTTAGTGATAACATGAATAATTAACTTATGTAACTGGGAAAGAAAGTAGAGACTTTCCCTTAGATTTCCAATGCTGTGTGAAGTGTATTACCGGCCCTTGCCAGACAACATCACCCAAGCAGTATTGGCTAAGATTTTCATATCTAGCGAAAAGCTCAGGTTTTCTATATAATAAAAATCATATTTAAGTTTCTTTCGCACATCATTAATATCCCGATCTGAGGATTGTTTTATCTGTGCCCAGCCAGTAATACCAGGACGAATTTTGTGCCGGCGATAATAAAATGGAAATTCCTGCATCAACTGTTCCATAAAAAATGGGCGTTCGGGGCGCGGTCCAATAATACTCATTTCACCTTTAATTACATTTAGTAACTGTGGAATCTCATCCAGGCGAAATCGCCTTAGCCAACCCCCGACTCGTGTGATTCTCGGATCAGCATCAGTTGCCCATATAGGCCCTGTTTCCATCTCCGCATCGTAATTCATAGTACGAAACTTTCTAATAGTAAACTTGCGATGGTTTTCACCAATTCTATCCTGTTTGTAAAGTACAGGACCAATTGAATCAAGCTTGATAAGAATTGAGATAATTCCCCAAAATGGTGATATTAGTAGAAAAGCGGGAATAGCAATGAGCAGGTCAAGAACACGCTTTGAATAACGATTATAAAGGGTGTTAAGATTTGGATTAACTTGAATGAGAGGGATACCGTAAATCTGTTCTGTGCGCGCCAGACCACTTATTACTTCGTACATATCAGGTACAATTTTAATTGATACGGGCGATCCATTCGCCTGTGTGATCACTTCCATCATGCGATTATGTTCAAGCTTCTCCAGAGCCAGTACTACATCTGACACTTGATTATTAAGAATAATTTCTTTTAGTTGACTTTCTTTACCTAATAAGGGAATTCCATTTTCAATATTGTTAGGATTTTTATCATCAATAGCCTGGACATAACCAATAACATCGTAACCAAGATTGCCATGTTCTTCAATCTGCGCAGCTGTTTCCATACCCCTTGAATTCATTCCTACGATTACTGTCTTGTTACGGCCAATACCCCTGCGTAGGAGAAATTTTTGAAATGTCCGAAATAATATTCTAAATATCAGGGTGCCAAAGGTAAAAGTAAACCAGAATTTTAGTGTGATCTGCGGATTTATAGGCCAAGCTAAATAATTTAAAGTATCAAAGAAGATGAGCAATAATAGTACTGTAAATGTGACTAATACCAACCTCTGAATTTCAATAAATCGCGAGGATGTTGGTGCAGGGTTGTAGAGATTCATGCTAAAAAATAGTACTCCCCAAAATGACTCCATTATCGCGAAGTAAACCACTATACTTAGTCCAGTTAATCCTGATTCAGTTATTAAAATAAACCAATAGGCGATAAATGCTGGAATCAGATCAATAAAAAATATAGACCAAGAAGTGAGCCACTTTGGTAATCGAATACGCAGATGCTGGAATGTTTCGTATAACATCAGCGTTAATTTATATCAAAGGGGAGACCTGCACGTTGCGCTGGGTCACACCGACTTGTTGTTTACGCATAACAGTTTCAATTTCCTCTAAATGCTTAGAAATTATTAATTACTGTTAGCGTTTAATCCGATAGTACTCCGTGCAGTTAACTAAAATTAATTGCATATTTTATAGCATGCAAGTATGGATTTTAAAATAATTTACCTCAAATTCTTTCTGTTTGTATAAATAGCCGGAAATAATAAACTCCCGTAATGAAGCAATATGTAAAACTTTCTGTGGTGCTTTTTGTTTGTTCAACATTATTTGGACAGCAAATACCTGTGCAATCCGAACACAGTGTGTACTCATATTTATATAGACAATCAACAAGCGGAATCTTACCCCAATGGGTTCAATCCACAAAACCGCTTACATTAGAGCAAGTTCTAAATCTTCTAACCCAGGTTATTGAGACCAGTGAGATAGGTAGCGCCAATCGAGCTCTGGCAGAACGATTTAAAAGCGAATTCTCGATCCCGATCAAACCAGGAATGCATTTACCATTTTCCAAAAGTAATAAAATTAATCATTTGTTATCTTATGAATCCACGGATATTGAGCCACATTTATTAGCCTTGAAACATGAAAATTCAAGCTTATGGTTGGATTGGAATGAAACACTTGTTCTTGCTTCTTCGAATGATTACGAAAGATATTTTCAAGATAAATTCACGTTAAAAACAAAAATTAATGACCAGGTTTCTGCATACTCCCAATTTTCTATGAATCGTCTTGTTTGGAATAAAGAAACATTGGCGATTGAATCTGTATTACCACCAGATACAATAAACTGGGTTACATATCATAATGAATGGGCCAAATATTTTCCAGAAGTGAATTGGATATTTTGGTATAACACCCAGGCAGGGATATCTATTATTTTTGACCAAATACAATTTGATTTAGGCAAACAAAATCATAGTTGGGGCTGGTCGCCATCCCACTCACCGATTCTATCCGGAACCGGGCAGCCATTCGCATTTATCGGTCTAAAGACAAACATATCCAAGATTCGATTCAAGTTTTTGCACGGTTCGCTTATGCCCTTTACTCCCTATGAAGTACACAGAAGAAAAATAGCCCCAAACAAATATATTGCTGCCCATAGAGGAGAAATAGATATAACTAATAATTTTACCTTATCAATCACAGAAATGGTCATTTACGGAAATCGGAATATGGATTTTGATTACCTAATTCCACTTCATTGGTATTGGGCCGGTGAACATAATCGCGGGGATCAGGATAACCTACTTATTGGTCTTGATTATTCCTGGAGAATCAGATCAGGTTTAAGAATCTACCAGACTCTTTTATGGGATGAATTAACCTGGAATAAGATATTAGATCCCTGGTGGGGAAATAAATTTGTCTTTCAAACAGGACTGCACTGGGTTCCATCTGCAAATCCTTTTATACCTGATTTTCGTCTAGAATATACAATTAGTCGTCCATGGGTTTATACACACGAAGATACCACTAATACTTTTTCGTCAATGGATATGGGATTAGGGTTCCCTTACGGCCCAAGTGCTCAGGTCTTAAAAATTACAACAAACCTCTTCCCAACCACTAGAATATTAATCAATGGTACTGCAGAATTTGTCAGTAAAGGTACAGGCTTGGGCAGTAGTGTATTTCATAATTATAACTTTCGTGATACCACTCTGGATAATAATACACCTCTTTTAGTTGCACCAGTATATGATAAATCCGTAATTACATTTTCGATAAAATATGATTTATCACGTTACCTTAAACTGCATTATGATTATATATATAACTCTAGTGATGGAAATCAAATTAGGATTGGAATGATTTGGGATTGGTAAGGATTTAAAAACTTAACGAACTACATCCCAAGTATTTTTTCGCCGGCCAGTTAACCAATCAATAACAGCAAGGAAAGAGGCCAAGTTAACTAACATAAAATAGCGTGCTGGGTGTATTATCCATCCCGCAATATAAAAAGCAATTTGGGTAATCAATAAAATTCTATATAGGTTCGAATTTCCAGCTAAAATTGATGATAAAACTAATATAGATAAAAGAAAAAACGGTAAACACCAACGCAATAGTTTATGAAACAAAAATTGAAAAAAAATATTTCTAGGTCGGAAAGGATTCAACAAATTTGAAATTTCCTTGATAGAGACTAAACTACGTAATATGATTCGTCGTTTGCGATCTAAAATTTCTCTTGGACTTTCTTCTGTAGCAATGGCATTAGATTCAAAAATCACATCTTTACCATTACCATATATTTTTATTGGTTCAATCAAATCACTAATCACATCTTCAGGTAATGGCACATAAATCTCTTTTCTCAAAGCATATATGCTACCATTTGCACCTAACAATGACCCACCACGGCTCTCTAGCTTTTTTAATATAAATTCAAAAGACCAATAGCGACTCTCAGCTACAGAACCCTGATTATACTTTAACTGGCCGCAAACAACCCCAATGCGATCATCAGCAAAAGGGGCAACCAACTTTTTTATTGCATCCAGCTGATAAAGGTTATTTGCATCACTAAAAACTACAATGTTTCCAGTGGCTTCTTTAACCCCTG
>JBJKZU010000055.1:0-6988 GCA_045569095.1 Fidelibacterota bacterium | reverse complement strand
ATTGAGGAAATGGGGCGATTATTGGGCCTGATTATTTCCACAATCTTTGCTTTGAATTATTATTTGAATCTGGCAGGATTAATCCTGTCCATAGTTTCGATGAATACATTCGTTATCATGGTTATTAGTTTTGCCATTATTTTTGCACTAATGTTATTTATTACCAGAGTACTCACCAGGTTTTTTCATATTCTATTAACTTCAAGTGGAACAAAGTTTGCGAACCGATCTATGGGTTTTTTGTTTGGTGCGGTAAAAGGCATGATTATTCTTATGTTATTGTACTGGACTGTAGATTTATTTCCCGAAAAAAAATGGTCCACTATTATTCGTAAAGAATCTTATTTGTCAAAGACGTTTACCAATACTCGTCATGTAATAATTGATATTTTTCACCTGACTGATCCAGTGCATCAGGGTGAAATATTTATTAAGGATGTAATCAAACGGGATCGCACGGTAGGGAAGCAAGAAACCTGATGGCCCGTATCCCGGAAGAAACGATTGAACGCATTCGAAATACTGCCGATATCTATGATGTTGTGGCCCAATATGTTGATCTGAAAAAAAGAGGCCGGAATTACTTTGGCTTATGTCCTTTTCATTCTGAGAAAACACCTTCTTTCAGTGTGGCGCCAGATAAACAGATCTACCATTGTTTTGGCTGCGGATCCGGTGGGAACGTTTTCAGTTTTATTGTTGAACATGAAAAAGTGTCCTTTGTTGAGGCCGTTCAGCAATTGGGTGAAAAATATGGTATCCAGGTGCAATATGAAGCTGGCTCAGGAAATACTGAATTTTTTTCAAGCTTGTATCAGGCACATCATGTGGCCGCGGAACTTTACCATAACACACTTTATTCTGACCGGGGGAAGGCAGCGCTTAAGTATCTTCATGATCGTGGATTGAATGATAATGTATTAAAAATGTATCGGATTGGTTTTGCGCCAGATTCATGGGATACGCTCTCTAAAAAAGTTAAACCATTGGATATGAAGATTGACGTATATGAGAAATCCGGTCTTTTTGTGAAAACGGAACATGGATGGCGTGATCGATTTCGATCTAGGATCATGTTCCCTATTTATCATCCCTCTGGTAAAGTAATTGCTTTTGGTGGACGAATATTTAATAACGATGACCCTGCTAAATACCTTAATTCACCGGAAACACCATTATACAGGAAAAGCGAGGTCTTTTATGGATTGCATAAGACCAGGGATTCAATTCGCAAATTTGGCACAGCAGTATTAGTGGAAGGGTATACTGATTTTCTGCAGCTGGTACAGTTAGGGGTACCTAATGTGGTGGCTCTTTCAGGTACAGCCTTGGCGGATAAACATGCGGCCCAGATCCGTAAATTTGCGTCAAAAGTTTACCTGGCTTACGATGGAGATGACGCGGGAATTAACGCTACACTTAGAGCAGGGTATGTATTACTGCAAGCCGGCGTCGAACCGCTGATTATTGCAGTCCCTCCCAATCAAGACCCTGATAATTGGGTAAGAGATGAAGGAATCGGACCTTTCCAGGAAGCTATGGGTGGAGGAATTCCTTTGTTGTCCTTTCACCTCGAAAAAAAAGAAGCGAAAAATTTATCTGGCACAGACCGTTCTCAGTTAGTGCAGGACATCCTTGGCAAGGTTGCACGGATTAGCGATGGAATTATCCGAGATGATATCCTCAAATCTTTGGCCCAAGAGTTGAATGTTGATGAGGTTGAGATCATTCGATTATTCAGGCAAAAGTCCCGTAGAAAAGGAGGATCAACCCCATCCTCAAAAAAAACTGCACTGAATAAATCAACGTTTACATCTGCTTTTCAGAAAGCGCAGTTGGAAATCATCCGAGCTTTAGCATTTCACTTTGATGATGTATTTCCGGCCGTAAAGTCAGCGCTTGATTTTGAGTTATTCGATGAACCTATCCTAAAAAAACTCGGTGGTTTGTTGATCAAAGAAAATACAGGTGTAGAACTATCTGCAGTGATAGATCATTTTGATGATCGTCAGGAAAAAGAATTGGTATCAGAGATATTGTTTGATGAAGTCCACCCCGATGATCCAGTACAAATTATTCAAGAATGTTTAGCGACACTCAAGGGCAGATTGATTAAGGATCAGATCAAAACTGCCAGGCTGAAAATTCGTGAACTTGAATCTTTGGGTCATAATGCAGAGGCAATTATTTTGGAAGTAGCGGATTTACAAAAACAGATTCGTAATTTGACGATGTCGCTAGATAGAGAATAACACGGATGATAACGGTATTATTGTTGGCACTCTTATTATTGGTGAATCTTCCTGGACAAACATTAAAATGGGATAACCGTGCGCGATATACTGCAATTACAATCTCATGCGATACTGATAGTGTTCCTGTTTATATAGATGGTTATTATGTTGGCAAAACACCTCTTCCACATGCCTTGACAGTTACTCCGGGCTGGCACACTGTCAGTATTTTCCCACCTGATGATGGTATCCCTGAGCAAGAAGGACCTTCAAAGAGGGCAATGAAGGATATTATCAGACTGGGGAAACAGGATGTCATGGTAGAAGAAGGCAACGTAGAACTCGTTGTAATGAGTTATCGGGCGATCGATGCAGAAATAGAGGAATACCAACGCCAGACACTGAGCGGTGTCTGGCTCAGAGCTGGAATGATCCTCAGCTTACTGTTACTTATTACCTGGGGACTTTAAGTTAATAGCATATTGAAAATAATACCGCTTTCTCGCTACCTGTATACTATAATACCGTTTTTCCTGCTGGGCCAATCTATTGACACCACTATCGTCAAGTATTTCCCTACTGATCTGACCCGATCCATTCTTTTGAAAGACGGCGTTGATTCCTCGAAGCTCAGAAAGCGAGCTTACTTCAAGGCAACTTACGATGGCGGAGGGGACTTGATCGAAGTGGAGTATGTGCCAGCATCCCGCGACCAAGGCCTACCTTTGGATACAGCTGGCACAAGAGTATTATACTATACTGATTGGAATGATTATAAGCGGGAATTAACCAATCCAATTACGGAATGGGAAGCAGGCCGCATTCCCCATTATAAAGCTACCTTTGGCCGCAGTGGGAGGTTAACCTATGTGGATAGATACACTGGCCTAAGCGAAAAATTATATACTTATAAAATACGGTGGAATCGAGAAGGCACAAGATCTGCGTACAAAGTGACCTTTCATGTAAAAATGCCAATTACGCAACTGGATAGTATTCTTTTTGCACCTCCAGCAAGTGAAATGCGGCCAAATTGGGTGGCTGATTTCAAGAGTATCGAAGATGGACGACCAAAATATGTGCGCGTGTATGATGAGCTTGGATATGAGTATTATAATTATAAGTTTTATTATAAGGATCTAAAGGATACAGTAAATCAAACTGAGCGAATAACCGCCCGTTATTTTCAGGCTGATACAACATACTTAGGCAGTCACGATATATATCTGGCAAAAAGTAAATATCTGACCCAATTAGACTACTTTTCGCCGAATGGTTCCTTGATTTCTCGAGATGTATTTTGGCTGGATACTATTCTGGAAGATGTGCTTGTTACCACTGCCAATGAGGAAGGTGAAATAATTAGCCGTCATATCGTACCCAAAGCAAATACATTATGGCGCCAATATCGTTTAGGAGGAGTAATAGGTGAAGAAGACGATGAAATAACTGTAAAAGAAAGAAAAGTTGGAAGAGACCGAGTTGAGGAGGAAGAGGAAGAAAAGGATTTAGTCATGATGAACCTAGATTTGTATGGATCATTACCAATGTTGAATGGATTGGGCGGAAATATGGATATAGTCCTATTGGGCCCAGGCTATTTGATCGGCGCAAAATTGCCATGGGCACTTAAGTTTAGACAATCTCAGATTAATTTATTATTTGAGTATATGTACGCAGCGCTTCCAGGTGATTTATATAAACTGGGGTTTAATGGTTTTAACGCCCTGGCGAGCTATCCAGTAATCATGAATTTTGCACAGGGAATAAATATAATTGGCGGATTAGGGATGTTTCTTTCATCCTACGGCCAAATCAAAAAAGCGAATGCTTTGGCCTTAATTGGAGGTGCGGAATTTCGCTTGGTAAGTACTGCTTTTTCCAATTCACGAATTAAAACTGTTTTTGGTGTACGCGGGATGCATTTAACTGCCGATCCAAGGGACGAAGAAGCATCCATGAACTTTCTTATGTTTCATATCGGTTTTATTTATGCATTGTAACAGAATATAAAAAAGCCCCGGTAGCGGGGCTTTTTTATTAGCACTGGCTTTAGTTATTTGGTTTTAGAAACGAAATGTTACGCCTGCGTTGAAGTATCTGGGATGACCTAAGAACACTTCAGCGTTATCGGCATCGTGGTTTCCTGTACCGCCCCAAGAATTGTATTGGCTATTATCAACTGCATCTTGAACAAAAACCGCATCCAAAGCATTAAATACATGAACGAAAGCCTGCATGGTAACAGTAGAACCGCCTAAATCAAAAGTAGTTGGTATATCAAAGGTAGCATGTAGATCCAGCTTGGAATAGGAAGGAGCTTCCCAAACCTGGTATCTATCAGCGTCTCCACCGTTCATTTCGCGGTCACCGGGACTCCAATCAGAGAAGTTCCGGTTGTACCAATTAAATAGTGCTTGAAGTTTCAATCCAGGCGTTGGTGTTAAGGTTCCTCCGAGCGCTAGACCTTGCTGCGGCATATCACCGACATATAATCCGTCAAGAGCATATTCATAAGTTGTCGTTACTGTGCCTTCTTCTCCATAGGATTTGTAATTACCGACAGCATCTCCATCAAAGAACCAGTTACCTATTGAAGCGGAACCATCCAACCTAATCATATCAGTTAACTGTGCTTGTCCTTCCACTTCAATACCAGAGTGTTTTTGATTTACACCGGTAAGGTAAATGAGATCGGTATCACCACTTGAACCTTGTCCTGTGGTAACTGATTTTACAAGGTTTCTATCGTTCCAACTTGTATTATAGTAATTGATCTTACCAGCCATGGTGCCGTCATCAGAACGGAGATTGAGACCTACTTCGAAACTAACAAATACTTCATTAGAAGGATCAGAAGCAATTGTACCATCACCATCATCAATCACATTATCCAAGATCGGTACTTTTTGAACATTGCCAAAATTACCAAATACCTTAGCTTGCTCACCGACCTTACCCAAGATAGGGATTGCGCCCAAGAAGGACATTGCACTACCCAAGTCATACATCACACCAGCCTTGAGCTGCGTTGCTGAAATTGGATCAGCTTCAAATAATGGGTCCCCCACTAGGAAATGATTTTGGTGGGTGTACGTAATTGTAGAGAAACCAAACATTCCATAGGCAGAAATCGCATCTTTGGTATAATTACCTTGGCCAAAAAATCCGATCCAGTCAACCGTATTATGGTTATGATAAGCGATAATATCACCTAAACCAACTTTTTTACCATCCGGACTATTATCATCTGCATAATCCATATAATAATCGCCGCCCATCAGATCACGAACTTCACGGGCATGTTCAATCTCTGCCGTACGCCAATCAACGCCAAATTCTAGTTTAACATTTTCACTCATTTCATAATTTAACTTTGATATAAGGCCAATTGTCCATTGACGATTTATGCTGTTTCTCAAAATACCCACTGACTGATTATTGCCAGAGCCATGGGTACGTGGCAAGACTCTTTTGTCCACGTACACTGTATCATCATCGCTCGAATTCATTTCAACAAGTGCATCCCAATTGCGTGTCCATGGACTACGACCATAATAGAACTTGTAATCATCTAACCCCGTAACTCCATCAGCATCGGTTGTAGGGATTCTACCATAAGTACCAGTGCCGCCACCGGAACCACCAGACCAGTAAAGAATTGATGATAGCCTCATTTGATCATTGATAGTTAAGAAATGGTTTAAGTTAATTAAAGGTTTATGGAAAAAATTCTCCCGTTCATTAAGGAAATTGGGGTCATGGCGATCGACGGTGTTTGCACCGTACATATACCAGTATTGTTTCCCTTTATATGATGAACTAATTGGGGACCAATTCTGATTAAAGAAACGACCAGCTTCCTTGAATTCTCCATCAGCTGCAATAGCATCTGTATCATATTCCCTATATCCAGTTATTGATTTTGCAAATTCATGGTCATATGCACCAATATTCTGTTTATACAAATTTTGTCCATGGCGTTGAGGTGCGCCAATTGCGTATAATTCAAATCGGTTGGTTGAATTTAACGCATAGCTTGCGCCAAAGTAATAGGCCCAGGCATCCGTCCATGTTTTATCTATGACGCCGTCACCTGTCTTTCGCACAACGGTTGCGCTAAAGGCCATGTTATCATTTATTAAACCGGTATTGTAATTGAGAGAGGTCTTCAAAAATCCACCCGCACCAAGTTCTTGTTTAATCAGACCTCCACTTTCCATTGCTGTGGGGTCAGTGATGATATTCATAGATCCCCCAATAGAAGGGGCAGCCAGATTAACAGCACTAAGACCTCTTTGCAACTGGATAGATTGAGTTGCATCACCCACACCATCCCAGTTAGACCAGTAGACCCAACCATTTTCCATGTCATTTTGGGGGACACCATTAATCATGACGGCAACATTGCGCTGGTTAAAACCCCGAACATTAATGCGCGCATCTCCAGCACCGCCACCTTGCCCGGTTGCATAGACACTAGGCGTAGTGTTCAGCGCCATGGGAATATCTTGTGAACCAAGACGAAACTCCATCTCTGCTTTGCTTACATTTGTATAGGCAACAGGGGTGTTTTCACCCGCGCGTGATGCCAATACTTCCAGGCTAGACATTTGCAGTACAGCAGTGGCCAAAGAGAAATTCACCACAGCGGTACTCGTACTAACTGACACTGTTTCGCTAGAAGATTTGTAGCCGATTACTGATGCAGTTACAGTATAGGATCCAGCGGGTACATTCTCGATCAAGTAGGA
>JBJKZU010000054.1:0-7093 GCA_045569095.1 Fidelibacterota bacterium | reverse complement strand
GCTTCCCGGATGTGATAGCCGGAGATAGAGATGGTGTTCCAATACGGAGCATGTGTGGTGCAAAATTCCAAGAGGTCAGTAACCATTCGCATGGATGGTTTGGGCGGGTATATGTATGTTCCGCGGGAAATGTATTCTTTTAAAATATCATTTTGAACTGTACCCTTCAATTTTTCTGTAGGTATGCCTTGGTTTTCAGCAGCAGCTAAATAGAATGCGAATAAAATAGGTGCAGTAGCATTGATTGTCATTGATGTTGATACACCATCTAATTCAATCCCATCAAATAGGATATCCATATCTTGAATGGATGTAATGGGAACACCAACTTTGCCAACTTCCCCTGCTGCCATAGGATGGTCAGAATCGTATCCAATTTGTGTTGGCAGATCAAATGCTACAGACAGACCAGTCACACCTTGTTCCAACAGATATTTATAGCGCTTGTTTGATTCCTCAGCCGAAGTAAAACCTGCATACTGACGTATCGACCATGGCTTATCCTTGTACATACCGGGATACAAGCCCCTGGTAAATGGAAATTCGCCTGGTTTTTCCTTCATTTTAATCGACGTTCTTTTTTAATGGTTTGGTATGCATTATTAACTGCTTTGAATTTTTCTTCGGCTAATTTTTGAAGGTCGTAACCAAGATGTGATACTTTGTCTGGATGGTATTTATTCGCCATTTTACGATATCCTTTTTTTACATCTTGATCATTACAAGATGGATCAATTTCTAAAATCTTATAGGCTGAAATCTTATCCTTTATAAACATGGCTTTTATACTCTCAAAATCATTATCATTAACATTTAGATAACTTGCGATGGTGTGGATAACCTTTATTTCATCAACATGAATATGATTATCAGCGTTGGCTAGGCCAAACAAGATGTGAACAAGTTCTATCCTGCTGGGATGATCCATAGATCGCTGAATTTGACGGCAAACGTCCCGTAAAGGATAATCTTGTTTAAGAATATCTTTGAACAGGATAATATAATTTTGTACATCACTTGAACTAAATTCTTTCTTAAGGAAGTCTTTTACATAAAGCAACTCGGATCGCAATAATTGAGTATCTGCTTTCATTACCTTGGCAAATAATACCAGTAGAGATACAATAAAATCGCCAGGTTTTGTTTTTGGATAGCCAGCTTGGTTTGATGCGTATTGATAACCTCCTTGTTCTTCTGATACAGAGGCCCAAGCATAGCCGAGTATTCCGCCAATGGGGCCGCCAAGAACCCATCCGAGACCACCCCATAGAAGTTTTTTATTTAATGACACAGTAATTTATTTATATCAAATCGATCTCGTTGTAAAGGAAAACTACACAGTATCATAATTGTGAAAAAGTTATATTCAAGATATGAACTTACCAATAAAGACAAGAGCTGCACTATTTTGGAGAGGTTTATTCTTTGGTTCTAAAAATACTGATGCACCATTGACTCTCGATAAAAATATTCCTGAATTAGGTAGTGTTTTATTTCTTCTTCCTGAAGCGGAAAATCATATACGTGTAGTGAGAATATTCTTACAATCAATACACAATGCCCTGGGTCCTTATCCAGCTATGAAAATTGAATATGCATTGGCCAAAAAAAGCCGTATTTCTTACGGGACGTTGGTCAAAGAACCCTTAATAGTTTATTCATCCAATGATCTTAATTATTGGGGTCTACCAAAAAAATATTTACTAAATAAATGCAGCAGCTTAGATATCAATGCAGCAATCGATTTAAATCCGGATTTTAACCCAATAGCCATAACTCTAATGCAAGCTGCAAAAGCAGAGGTGAAAATTGGTTATTACTCAAGAAAAAGAGAGCGATACTATAATATATTGATTGACCGTAAGAATACGGATTTTCTTGAACGCGGCAATCGTTATATTATTCAGTTATTAGGATTGAATTAATATAAAAAATTTTATAACAAAATATTGCCACCACAAACACCCCCGATTAACTTAACGCCCGATTTTAGTAGAGATTATTAATGTTAGAAGGAATTATCTGTCCAAACTGTGGAGCGAACATTGACGAAGTAGATCTTCGAGAGAAACTCGCTTGCCCACATTGCAAGAAAGATCTTAAGGATCGTAGCTATCTTGATTTTCTTGAATACCTTATGACCAATGGAATTGTAGAAAATCTCGACTTTTTTGATGCAGCTGTTTACAGTGAGGATATTGAACGGTTTGATCAGGAAGATGAAGATGATGTCGACATCACGGAGCATGAAAAAAGAAAAGATACTTTTAATCTATATGAAAATGAAATGGTTAAACAACAAGAAGAAGAAGAATTAGACTATAAAGATTTTGAGGGCCTTGACGAAGATTGGGAAGATTTCAATAGTACATAAGTAAATTTTTGGAGTAACGTAATGGATGAAAAGAAAAAAGTTCAGCAGATAAATATTGAATTGGATGAAAATGTCAGCAGCGGTGAATATGCTAATTTTGTTGTAGTAACACATTCACCAGCAGAAATAGTGATGGATTTTACTCGATTACTACCTGGCGTAGCAAAAGCAAAAGTACATTCAAGAATCATCATGGCGCCACCCCATGCAAAAGCCTATTTAATGGCGTTAACTGATAATATAAAGAAATTTGAATCCAAGTACGGTGAAATCAAGTCACCAGGGCAGGAAGGATTTTCAGATTTTGGTGTAAAACCGCCAGAAGGTTCGCTTCCAAACTGATCGATACTGCCCGGTAAATATTAACTGTACTGCACCCAGGTACGGCCCCTTTTTAATTCCCGCATTTTTAGGAATACCCATAAAGTAATTACCACCCAGGCTATACCATAACCAAATAATCCACCAAACAACACATCGCCAGGATAATGTACCCCAACATATACGCGGCTTACGGCTACTGAAAAAGCCAGAAACAATAGGGGATTTTTCCATTGTTTATAGAAATAAGATAAGACTGTAGTTGCTGCAAATATGTTTGCCGCGTGAGCAGATATAAATCCATATAACCCACCTTTAGAAACCAATAGATTTATTGTATCCCCTAACGCGTGTGAAGGTCTTAGGCGACCAATTGCTGGTTTAATGATTTGGGCTACTATTGCATCGGTTGCACTTGCAGCAATTAGAACCAAAACCGCGGCAATTTTTTCTCTTTTACCACCTCTAATAATTAGCCATAATAGGCCAATTAAGACCGGGAATATCCAAAGATGTTCATTTGTTATAGTTGTAAAAAATAGGTCAAATATTGGATTCGTTAACGTACCATTAATCAAGTAAAATATTTTATGATCAATTTGATCCAACAATTCAAGTGAAGTAATCATTAAGTGGTTATTAATTATCCTTTTTGGATAGTATTTAGATGCTCTTTACCATGTTCATCGAAATATAGTTCTACAAATTGATTTAAAAGTGTGGAAACTGACTTTGGACCTGATTTATCCACGGTTTGTTTGCTTTTCATGGCTGCAACAATAATTTGCTGGAGCAATAAGGTCTGATCTACATATTGCTGTCTTCCATCTTCATTTTTTTGCTTTGGTTTGATGCGTTGTGCTAGAAAATAATCAGCTATGATAGATTGGATAAAGGTTGCGTGTTCTTCTTTTGTATTTATCCATCTGACCAATTGATTCATATTTTGAGCACTGGATTCGTCACTCGTTAATTGCGCTATTTTGTTCATAGCTTTTTCAATCGTAGTAACGTGTTCTCTTATTTGTATAATACGAGCTGCGTCATCGTAAATGCCACAAGGCACCTGGCAATGAGCATGTATATTGTTTAAACTAAATGCAGCGATAATTATGGCAAACGCAATAATATTTTTGATTTTCATGATTCTTAATTCTCCTTTGAATAATATGTTTATTTAATTCGAAGAAATTAAAACCAGTAGATTTTAATTCCCTATCATCTTCCTAAGTTAAAAAGTACTTGATGTCAATTAGATGGGCGATTAACTTGTGCTAAGATTTCAAGCAGGGCGGCTAATTCTTAAACTGGTGGTTTCCCCCGCTCCCAGACTTAAAGGCAGTCCTGCTTGAGCTTTTAAAAAATAAAAGTCCGAATGGAACCATTCGGACTTTTTATTTGTACTAAATATGGGTATCGTGCCTAGAACTTTGCCTGGAGACGGAACATTATCACCCTACCTAACTGGGGTCCCCCTTGAATCTCAGTGTGCATGTGGTCAAGCATGTTGTTCAAGGTCAGCATTGCAGAAAGGTTATCATTAATCTCATAGTCAGCATGCAGATCGAAAATATTATAGGAATTGATCTGCCCGAAATAAATCCCAGAAGACCATTGAAAACCATCGACATGGCGAAAATTCAATGAAAAGGAGTAGGGTTTATCCCCTGGTTCATATTGGATTTTAAATCCACCCTTATTTTTGGGAGCATTAATAGGATCTTTTGAATTAGTGATTGGGTTCATAAAGTCTGAAATACTTAAATAGGAATAATGAAGATCAAAAGAAAGATCTCTATTAATAAAATATGTTATACTAGCATCCAACCCATTAACGTCAACTACCCCATAATTTAAATATCCAACGACTATTGGAGGGGCTAAACCCTTTATTGTATCCATAGCAGTGACACCTACTATATTATCACGCCATTTATCAAAGGATATATCATAATCCTCTTGGTCAGCAATTTCATTATTATTTGCTATAGCTACTACATCATTTATAATACCATCGTTATCCCAATCAGATTCCAGAATATGTTTATTAACGACAATAGGTGAAATAAAGGTTGGTCTGCTGATAAAATTGCTAAAGTGATTTGTAAAGATATCCAATGTGCCGAACATTTTTCTATTAAGGCGACCCTTCCAGCCAAATTCCCATGTATTAATAACTTCAGCATCAATTTCCGGAAGATCCTTGGTTGTATAATTATAAAAGCCTTCGATTTTAGGATCTACAGATGGGTAAAAAAGAATGTACTGAGAAGTATCTAACGGTCCATATTCGAACGTATCTACATTATAATAATATGGCTGTCCATCTTCCCCTCTTGGGTAAACATAGCCGCCGGCAGCGCCACGGGCATAAACTTTAAAAATAGCAACCCGGGTAACAAAAATATCAAGAAAGAGGTGATGGTTGGCTGGTGTATTAAAAGCCTGAGCCCAGGTAAGGCGAAATGTTTGGTTTTCCTTTGGCCGGTAAATTAAACCAATTTTTGGAGATATTTGTAATCCTTCAGTATTATCAAAATCAAATTCCCAGTTTAAAAAATTAGTATTCCTTCCTTGTTCATTATCAAACTTTATCATATCGGTCAGACGGTCGTGCGCATCCCAGCGAGTTGCCTGTACAAGTTCAAATTTTTCAGATAATTTCCAATTTATCTGGTAATAAGCGCCCAACTCATTAACAATACGGCGATTATCTTCATCGTTTTCATCAATTCCTTCATCAATTAAACCATCTCCATCATTATCTATACCATCTTTTATAGCACCCAATACATTATCGATAGGTTGACCAGTTTCATTGGTTTCAATGGTTGCCCAGGAATTATATCTTTCTCCAATATCGTACCAGGTATTATCATTTTGATCGCCAAAAGTATCTGGAGAACCTGCTTCGCCATCTCCATCGTTATCGCGCCTGTCATTTCCATTCTTATCCCGTAAGATTGTTCCCCGAGTATCCGGCATGGTCATAAAGTAATCAATGCCCCAGACAAACCGCAGGTTGCCATCACGGAATTCATTGGCCTGTTGCAACTGGGTGCTGAATTTTTTGGATCGATCATAAATGGTCCCACCTGTAGCTAAATTTCTTGTGGGTGAGTAGGCCAGAGGATACCTAGCATCATAATCACCGGAATAACTGGTATTCAGGTAACTCTGCAAATACCAACTCTTGTACATTATCCGGCCGTGGGCGTATCGATAAACCCAGCCATCCGCCAAATATCTGGCTATCCCGGTAATATTTATATTCCTGGCCTTAGCGTATCCCTGTGAAACACTGATGGTAAGATCTTTATTGATTTCCCAATCGCCCCTGAGGTCATAGCGATAATTTTCGACACTAAAATCAGGAAAATCATCAAGTCCATCATCATTCGCATCTTTGATGACAGTTGGTAATCCACCGTAATCCATTTTGAAATCACCATCACCATCAAAAATTCCATCACCATTCGTATCAAAAACTAATTGGCCATCTGCGGTATATTCATATTCTCCAAAACCATACCCAGGTGCCGTACTGCCAATACGATCTGTCCACGAAGAACCCCATTCATCCAGTTCATCAATTTCACCATCACCATCATTATCAACACCATCAAACCATACTTCCGCTAAATCATCAATACCTGTATCTATGCCTTCATCAACCATACCATCATAATCATTATCAACACCATCAGTATATTTTTTGCCGATTTTATTCTCCGTAACACCCCAAAGAACTAAACCATTTTCCAAAGTGTAACGATGGAACGGATCACTGGCTGCAATTGCAACCATATCTTCTGTAATTGTTGGTGAATCTGTTTCACCATCGGGAAAGTTGCCGTCTAACCCATCTGCAAAACGGCGGCCCACAAAGGATGGATCAGAACCAGGCCAATAGGGCAGCATGTCTTCCGTAAATTCTGGATTACCGAATTCACCAGAGACACCACCTTCATCTACTCCATTATGTCTTAAATGCGGCCGACCAATAAATGCAGGATCGTGACCTTCAAACTCATCGCTATTATAATGATGCCAGTCTTCTCCCCGAAAAACAACCGCTGAAGCCTTAAAGCCGATATCACCAATTTTTAATCCACCCAAACGCAAATCCTTGAAGTTGGTAGCATGTCGCATAGTATATTTTTGCATTGGATCAGAATTTTTTTGCGATAATGCTCCACCTTGGATATTAATGGTAGTTCCGGCAGCATCAAGCGGTGAACTAGTAATGATATTCAAAACGCCCGTGTACGCATTAGGGCCATATAGTGCAGAAGAAGGTCCTAAAACAACTTCAATCTGCTTCACATCTTCGAATGAAACGGGTATAACATTATATGCAATGAGACGTAAGGATGGCACATTAGCCATTCTGCCATC
>JBJKZU010000053.1:0-7221 GCA_045569095.1 Fidelibacterota bacterium | reverse complement strand
CGTATTTCAAAAGCAGCACGGCATCTTTATCATCCACTTCTTTTAATCGAACAGCTACATGTTCGCCCTCATGGGTAGGAATATTCTTTCCAACAAAATCTGCTCTAATAGGCATTTCCCTGTGACCTCTATCCACCAATACGGCTAACTGAATGGCCTTTGGTCGTCCGAATGCATTTAATGCATCTATAGCTGCTCGGATTGTCCTGCCGGTAAAAAGAACGTCATCTACCAAAACAACAATTTTATCATCTATGGTAAAAGGGATATCTGTACCCTTGACTTGCGGCACCACTAATCGATCCCGGAAGTCATCACGGTAAAAGGTAATATCCAGTGAACCTAAGACTATCTCAGTATCAGAAAATTCGGAAATTTGGGAATGTATTCTTTTTGATAGCGGTTCACCGCGCGTTTGAATCCCGATCAGCGCCAAATCGCCTGGGTTATTGTTTCGTTCCAGAATCTCATGGCTCAATCTGACAATGGTCCTACTTATGGAAGTTTCATCCAGTAATATGGTTTGTTTTTTTGTCATAGGTTCATCCCAGTAATCAAAAAACCCCTGGGGGCAGCTTTTTCTAGCGCTTTTCAGCACTCTGCACGACCAGAGGTCTCATTACTGCCCTTTTTGCTATCTCCGTAGCTATTTAAAGGGTCAAAAATCACGGCCATATTACACTAAGGATCAGTATCTGCCAAGCAGTTTTTCCAAGAAATTATCATTGTTTTTTAAAGTCCGTGACAATGTGGTCTGCTATCTTATCCGGTGTTATTCCAATATCAATGGTAAGATCAATATTTTCATGCCTAAACCATTGTAATTGCCGTCGGGCATATTGACGAGTTCGCAATATGATTCTTTCTTCGAGTTCTTCTTTATTCAACGTACCATCAAGAAAAGCGGCGATTTGTCGATACCCAATGGAATCCATCGGGTGCATAGCAATAGGATCATTTCCTTTACGTAGTATTTTTGTTTCTTTGATCCAACCACTATTGAGCATCTTGGCAGTTCTTTTGGCTATACGTCTATCTAATTCTTTCCTATCAATAGTAAGTAAAACCGTGAAAAGATTTAATATCGGCGTACCAAATTTTTCCTGTCTGTTGAAATGTTCTGATGGCGGTTTGCCCGTTACTGTATAAATCTCTAACGCTCTGATCAGCCTTTTTTTGTTATTTGGATGGACTTTGACTGCATACTCTGGGTCCAATTCCTGCAGTCGGTTTAGTAATCCCTCTGGACCAGTTTCTTCATATTCCTGAATAAGTTTTTCTCTTACATCTAGATCGGTCTCGCTCTCAGAAAATATGCCCTTAGTGATCGCTCGATAATACAATCCTGCACCTCCACATATAATGGGATCTTTTCCCCTTTCAGAAATATCCTTAACTAGATTAAAGACCAATTTTGCGTAATTCCCAGCTGAAATAGGTGAATCTGGACTTTTTACGCCAATGAGATGATGCGGTGCTGCTGCCTGTTCTTCAATAGTGGGTTGCGCCGTACCAACGGCCATACCCTTGTATATTTGCCGTGAATCAAGGCCGATTATCTCACCATTTACTTTTTTTGCTACATTAATGGCAACGGTCGTTTTTCCAATCGCTGTGGGGCCTACAATAGCAAGAACAGGTTTAGGAATGGAGTGGTTATTATCCATAAAAAAATGAAGGTCTAGATGCGTTCAAAACGCTGATCAAGTTCTTCCAGCGATAATTGAACAATAATTGGGCGACCGTGCGGACAATAATATGGATGTTTTGTAGCAAAAAGGCGATTTACCAATACCTGCATTTCTTCTATAGTCAATGAATCTCCTGCTTTGACAGCCGCATGGCAGGCAAAAGAAGCGGCCAGATTTTCCATATATGAACTGGATTTTTCTCGATTTGCCACATAATGATCAATTATATCCCTGATCACAGAATTCTCATTACCCCAGCCCATATCCGATGGAATAGCCTCAAGAAAAATCTTGTTTTGACCATTCTCTTTCATCCGAAATCCCAATTTTTCCAGATATGGTAGGATATCCAATAGGACGGAGTATTCATCTGTAGAAAACTCCAATATTTCAGGAAATAACAGTGTCTGGGCTGATAAGGGCGTAGAATCAAACGCATGTAGAGCATCTTCAAATAATACGCGTTCATGTGCCACATGCTGATCAATTATCACCAGACCACTATTGATCTGACTGATGATGTATTTATCATGTACTTGCCACATGATACTACCTTCAATCGCAGTGGCTTCTTCTTTTTGGTCTGCTAGGTTGCTTACATAGTCTTTCGCACGTTGTAGATCAGCACCACTTTCCGATTGCTTGGCAGGCGTGAACCATAGTGGTTCCTGGCGTTGATTTGGATCAAATTCTTTTCCAAATGTTACCATTTGTCCAACATGCTGTTCAAATGATGGAATTGTTGCCAAAATACTAGCCAGCGCTTCTCTTACCGCTGATTTTACCACATGATAAATGCGCCATTCATCGGTAAATCGTACTTCGATCTTTCTCGGATGTACATTTACATCCAATTGGTCAGGCGGCAACACTAGATTCAATAATGAAAAAGGGTATTCACCTCTTTTTACTAAGGATTCATAGGCTGCATAAACCGCCGAATTTAGAAGCCGATTTTTAATAAATCTGCGGTTAACAAAAAGATACTGATCCCCCGGCCGTCCCCTTACGAGATTCAGTGTACCGACAAATCCAGATATATTATAATCACTTTTTATCATATTTACTGGCAGTAATTGATCCCGATAAGAAGGGTCTGTTAAAGCTATAATTCTTTCTTCAAGAGTTTCTGGCGTTAGATTTAATATGGTTTTATCATTATGCATCAGTAGGAAAGAAACTTCAGGAAATTCCAGTCCAAAACGACGCAGCATTTTCACAATTTGCCGGAATTCAGTCGTAGCTGATTTCAGGAATTTTTTCCGTGCTGGCGTATTATAAAATAGATTCCGTACAGTAATCTCTGTCCCACCTATTGGCGGGGCCGCTTTAATGTCCTCGGTAACACCATTGACTAAATCCATTTGATACCCTGTGGATTCATCTACTGATGAAGCCACATTTATTTCCGATACTGATGCAATACTGGCAAGTGCCTCCCCCCGAAATCCAAGTGTTTGTATCTTAAATAGATCATCAACTCTGGTTATTTTACTCGTAGTATATCGTAGAAATGCCTGCGCCAGTCCATCTGCTGTAATCCCGTGCCCATTATCTCGAACCTGAATCAGTTGTTGGCCACCTTTCTCTATGACAATAACTATCTCCGTCGAACCCGCATCTATACTGTTTTCAAGAAGCTCTTTTACAACAGACGCAGGGCGTTCTATTACCTCACCAGCAGAAATTTTATTGCGCAGGTCCTCAGGTAGAGAAAGTATTGGTTTCATTACCTATTAATGATATTAAGAGAATCAGTAAATATCTTATCTCGCAGAGAAGTTGCCTGCTGAAGAAGTAGTTCTACCTCTTTTTTTACCTCTACAATAAATTTTGGGTCTGAGTCAACTGCTGGCAGGTTTATATAAATATTGAGTGAACCACCGCGAACACCCGCATAAGCGACTTCACCAGCAACGCCCACATCACTAACAGAATTAGGATTACCTCTATTTACTAAATCCACTGCTAATTCTAACACCTGGTGCGATAGCCTAGCTACTTCTAAGGGTACAGTAATAGCCCGTTTATTTGCCGACAATAGTGCTGTTTCTTTGGCGATCATTTCGTCCTCAGTGGTATCCGGTAACCGAGTTGCCTCTATTACTGCATTAAATGCATCCGTATCCTCATCAACAAGAGTAGTAAGCTTTTGTTTTATTGTCTGTGCTTTTATACCCATAGCTTCCATTTCATTTCGGCAATCTTCGAAGCCTTTTTTTTCATGGGTTAATGCCGCTACCATGGATACGAGTCCTGAGCCAAGACCGCCAACAAGTGCTGCGACACTGCCACCTCCCGGTGCAACTGAATTAGTAGATAATTCATCGGCAAAGTCTTGCAAAGACATACCAGCTAGTTTGTTGCTCGAATCACTCACGGCATAATCAATTATTTTTTCTTTTGGAACAAAAGAAGATACATTATTCAGTCCCAAAGATTGAACTGCTACTTCAACAAGCCGTGCTTCCGTTACACCCGGTGTACAGCGTTGTTTTTTTAAATAATGGTTACCGGCCATCAGCAATGCATTAAGTGGAATTAAGCCAACTAATTCACTACCGGTAACACGCAAACCACGTTCCTCTGCTAGCTTACAGGCCATGTCAAACACATCGTGTATAGTTGATTTATGGTAATTTGTGAAATTAATCGAAATCTGGGCGCAGCCATATTCATCAATGATCCAACCAACGGCCTTTACATCCTTAAAAATACCTAGCTTTAATACAGGTCTACCAACTAGATCATTGCTGTTGTAACCTCTATCTCTAAGTACAGCTTCTAAATCATACCCATGTTCATTATTGTTGTGATTCACAATTTCTATTGGACCATCGCCAACATAATCACACAAGCTACAAGGATAGACACCATCCTCATACCGTATGATATCTCCATCAAGCAGATTGGGTGATTCTTGGTTCTGTCGTCTATGGGCGCGTCCTTTCTCCCGTAACTCGAACGCAATATCAGTGGCCAAACGCTTATCCAGTGTATTGAGATTGATATTATAAGCAACCAGGAATTCTCTAGCACCGATTACAGTGGCGCCGGCCTTTTCATGCAACTCAGTTGGTCCGAAGTCTGGAAGCCACGCAGGATCAGCCAGTTTATCTTCCAATCCTTCATATTCGCCTGACCGTATAGTAGCCAGATTTTTACGTTTGGGTGTGTGGGAAGAATTTTCATACAAATAAACTGGAATCGATAGATCTTTGCCAACACGTTTACCAACTCGCTTAGAAAGGGATATACAATCATCCATAGAAACACCACTAATTGGTATAAATGGACATACATCCGTAGCGCCCATTCGTGCATGAGCACCTTTATGACTACGCATATCCAAAACTTCTCCCGCTGTTTTTATCGCTTGAAAAGCTGCATTTTCAACTGCTTCAATAGGACCCACAAATGTCACCACTGTTCGATTGGTATCAGCACCTGAATCAACATCCAATAATGTAATCCCATGAATTGCTTCAATTTGGGCTGTAATAGTACTTATCTTTGTAAGATCGCGGCCTTCACTGAAATTAGGGACACATTCAACTAGCTGCTGCATATTACCCTGTATCGTGCGTTAACTGATTTAAATAATACATTAGCCAAACCACGATAAAAAAAAGAAAACCTGTCCAAACAAGGGATCGACCCTGTTTACGACGATGGATATTTTTTTTAAACATTAAAATTAATTTTTCGTTACAGTCCAGCGAAAAGAAATAGAAAAAATTTTACAAATGGACCCATAAACCACCAGATGGGGGAAATTGGTGTAAAATAACCAATAAGGATGGCACCCATCAGTATTTGAGGACCATATATTTGCAAATTTCTAACAAGTTCTGGATTTGTCCGAATTAACAATCCCGAAAATATCTGTGAACCATCTAATGGTGCAATTGGAATCATATTAAATACCGCCAGCATAATGTTGATTTGGGTAAAGAACATGATCATCATGGCCATAGTTCCATCTACAAAACCTGACCGTAAAACCGTACCTCCAATAAATGCCAGGAGCAAATTGGAAGCTGGGCCGGCAAAGGCAATCTTCATCATATCTACCCGGGGGTTACTTAAATAACGAATATCTACTGGTACAGGTTTGGCCCACCCAAAACCAACAAATAGTATCATTAGCCCACCAATTGGGTCAAGGTGCGCCATTGGGTTTAACGTTAAGCGCCCAGCATAGCGTGCAGTTGGATCTCCCAGTTTGTTCGCAACCCAGGCATGGGAGAATTCATGAAATACCAGAGCAAATAATAGTACAGGAATTAATAAAACTAGTACTTCAGGTGGTAACCGAAACAACATATATTACCATCGTGGGTGAAATTTTTGAACTTCTGATGTCAAAAATAATTTATCATGATGAGTATAGATCTGGGTAGTTGAAATATCAACATGACCTAACATTAATTGAACTTCCCGCAAATTGGCACCACCATCCAATAAATGGGTCGCAAAAGAATGACGAAATATATGTGGATAAACTCTTTTAGTAATTCCTGCAGCTTCTGTCCATTTTTTCAAGATATTATAAACAGTCATACGTGTCAATGGTTTACCATTATTACTAAGAAATAAGCATCCATCATGCTTATGTCTATCTGCTAGTTTGTGTCGAAGATATTTAAGGTAATTATCAATCACTTGGATTGCATTGTTACCGATAGGAACAAATCTTTCTTTCTTTTTTTTTCCAATGACACGAAGCATTTGTAATTCCGGCAAATCTTTCTGCATTACCAGTTGACATAATTCAGACACACGTAATCCAGCAGAATATAAAACTTCCAGAACGGCCTTATCCCTGTAACCCATTGGATAATCGATATCCACTGCATTAATAATTGCTTCAATTTCAATAACGGACAAAACCTGCGGTATTTTTTTTGGCAGTTTTGGGGGATCCAATAATTGAGTTGGATTTTTCTTTACCAACTTTTCCATTGATAAAAAATCATGATAGGATCGTATCGATGAAAATGATCGTGTTATACTGACCGGTGCCAAATGGACATCATTCAAATAGCGGATAAAACTACGGATATGGATCTGTCGGATATCATCAAGATCAATTAAAGATTGTTCATTAGACAAAAAACCAAGATAACGTTTTAAATCACCTTTGTAAGCGGAAATAGAATTGGGTGAAAGATTTTTTTCAACACGAAGCATAGTAAGGTAATCCTTAAGATAGGTTTTCAACCTATTAATACCTCTAATTTAAAATAGCATTTTCCACCATTTCGCACATAATATGCTCAGCCAGTAAATGGCCTTCCTGAATACGCTGGGTATCATCGCTTGGTATACGAATTATTACATCACCTTTATCACGTAATTGTCCGCCAGATTCACCAGTTAAAATGATTACAGCCATATCCATTGCCTTCGCCCTTATAACGGCTTGCACAATATTTTCTGAGTTACCACTAGTGGAAATGGCAACAAGTACATCACCAGCCTTTCCCAGAGCATCAAGCTGCCGGGAAAATATTGTATTGAAATCTGT
>JBJKZU010000052.1:0-7248 GCA_045569095.1 Fidelibacterota bacterium | reverse complement strand
CAGAGTGTATACAATTTCTCAGGATTGCCAAATAATGACGGATATCTAACCACCCAGGCAGGCCAGAATTGGGTAAATGATTATTCCATTGGTAGTTCCGCTTTAGGGGAACAACTATATACATCGCGAATAACCAGCCCGGGGAGTTATGGTAGCCCGCGGCAGGTGCAAATTGGTTTGCGGGTTGATTTCTAATATTTAATAAGGATACATAAATTAATTCCAGATAAAGGAGAGATTTTAATGATGAAGCACAACCGGCAATTGCTTATCATAGTGTTTACAGCAACATTATTGTGGTCCGCTGAACCAGTCGCAAGCAATATTATACATGCGACATCCGACCACCAGGCTCGTTCTATGGCCGCCGCTCCCGTAGAGCATGTTGTATGGGATGGCAATCAAATAAGCACCATCCACGGTAATCATGGTGATGTTGTTAGTTATCACATTACAGGTAATTCCGGGCTGGAATGGCCCAAGGGGAGCGGTAAGCTCGCTGTATTCCAATCTGGTATATGGCTCGCCAGTGGCCGTAGCAGGGCTCCAGGCGCTGATTGGACTGATGAGCTTCGCACTGCTGCAGCTGAGTATACGGTTGAGTTTGTCCCGGGAAGCATTGGTTCTGCCGATCCAAATTCAGGGCATATTTATGAAGTCCATAAAAAAGAAATTGATGCGTTTCTGGAAAATGACTGGGCCACATTTCAAAGCATGTCTTTGGAGCTGCCATTAACAGTTGTTGAAGGATCATCTGCCTTTACCCAAGATATTGCAAAATCCCTACCAACTGATGCTTTTATTAACTGGCCTGTCCATGATGGCGCTCCCTGGGAAGACGCAAATGGTGACGGTGAATACAATCCCGCGGATGGTGATCATCCTGATATATTAGGGGATGTATTCCACTGGTATGTTATGAATGATGGCAATGCTGCAACTCATACACCGCTGTGGGGAACAGCACCAATGAATGTAGATGTGCAAACATCTGTTTTTGGATTTGATCAAGCTGGCCCAATGGGCAATATCCTTTTCGTACGCTGGGTAATTGTTAACAAAGGTTCAGATGAATTAGATAGTGTATTTGTTTCCATGTGGCACGATGATGATGTTGGCGATGCAACCGATGACCTTGTAGGTTGTAATGTAGACCTTAGCGTTGGATACACATATAATGATGCGGATGGAGATAATACCTATGGTGTGGAAGTTCCGGCTGCTGGTGCTGACTTTTTCCAGGGACCACTGGTAAATTCCCCTGGCGATACAGCTACTATATTTACTTGGTCTCAGGAAAACAGCTATCATCTGCGTGATTTTCCTGATAAGAAACGTCTGGGTATGACGTCTTTTGTGAAATATATCAATGGTAATCCTATTTTTTCGGACCCAGCATCCGCTCAGGAAACATATAACTATATGAATGGTCTGGTTGGAACAACGGGAGACCCCTTTGTGGATCCTGTTACTGGTGATTCATCCATTTTTGTTCATGATGGTGATCCGACAACTGGCTCGGGCTGGATTGATGATGTTCCAGGCGACAGGCGTTACTTGATGACTTCAGGGCCTTTCTATTTTGCGCCCGGCGATACGCAGGAGGTTGTTGGTGCATTGATTATTGCAGCAGGGTCTAACTGGGCTAAGTCAATTACAAAAATGCTTTATTTTGATAATTTTGCCCAAGGAGCTTTTGACGCTAACTTCAATGTCTGTTCACCTCCATCGCCAGTGGTTGAACATTCTCAGCTTGATCAAAAAGTAGTCTTTTCTTTTGAGGGTGGTAGTGACATTGTGGAGAGCTATAGTTGTGGAAGCTATACTTTCCAAGGTTACAATATTTACCAAGGCGCATCGTTAAATGGTCCTTGGACAAGAATAGGCACATATGATGTTATAGACGGTATTAAGCTGATCCTTGATTTAGAACTCGATGAGGATACGGGAGAATTGCTTGAATTGCCGTCTCAATTTGGGACTGATTCCGGCTTAAGACATTATGTTGAAGTAACCTATGACAAGCTAAATAGCCGAGACTTGATTAATAACAGAAAATATTATTTTGCTGTTACAGCTTTCGCCTATGATCCAGATGCGGCCAAACGTGTTATCGAGAGCCCTATTAATGCTGTTACAGTAGTTCCTGGCCTGTCAGGCGTGGGAGCTGGTTTGGCAAACCAGGCGCAAGATACATTAGCGATAGAACATAGCGGTAGTTCAGATGCCTTATTTGATGCAATTGTAGTAGACCCATACCAGCTAACGGGTGAATCGTATTCTCTTTCTTTTGATGTTGTTGATTCGGTAACGTACTGGTTCTTGAAAAATTCGTCCAGCGATGTGTTGGCAACAGATATGGTTTTTCCTGCAACGGAAGATTATTACGCTACCCTGCCATTTGAGCAGTTGCCCCTATATAGTATAACTAATTCCATTACTGATGGATTTATTGTATCTGCCAGGAATTCAACCTTTGATCCTCCTCTTACATTTTCAAGCGCAGAAACTATATCTGACGATAACGCAGAAACAGCTATTGCATTTGGCGGTATTTCTGGCGCTGGAAATGGAACGTGGGCTTCGTTTGTAGGAACTACCCCATTGGATCCACAGCCAGCTGGAAGCCCAGGAGCTGAGTCCTTGCAGTTAGATATTGAGTTTAGGTTTACCGATGGCGGGTCTGTTGCCACCTATTTTAACGCAAGTATAAGTGTAGTAGATACAATACTACTGCCTTTTGAAGTATGGTCAATTGAAGAAGAAAAGCAAATTAATGCTGCGGTGTATATGGCTGCTGGTTCAAAGCCGGTTTACGAAACGGATGAAGACAATCCGGGTAGTTACAAATTCAACAAAAACTTTTTTGTTATACCGGTTTATGAAACCTACAATGGCGTTGGAATGTCAGATTATTATTCCAACACCAATATGGGTTGGATGATGAAATTTGACAAAAATAGTACCTCATTTGAATCTGGGAATATCTTTCGAGTTACCTTTGTGAATCCATTGTTTCCTGGAGTTGACACCTACAGCATTGACGCTACTGGATCTATGACAACAAGCGGCGATGACTTGACAGCGCAGATTGATGCGGTCAATGTATTTCCAAACCCCTATTTTGGGCAGAACCCTGAAGAACGAAATCAGCTCAACCGGTTTGTATTTTTTACCAACCTGGGCGTTGGTAAGACAACCATTAGGCTCTTCACTATTTCTGGTGATCTGATTCGTATTCTTGAAAAAGAAATCAATGCTGAAAACAGCGCTGATCGTCGCGCTCAATGGGATTTGCGAAATTCGTTTGATGTGCCGGTTGCAAGTGGAATGTATATTGCCCATCTTTCCTTGGAAGATACCAATGGAAATTCAATTGGGGAAAAAGTTATGAAATTAGCTGTCTTTATGCCGGAAGAACGGCTAGATGTCTATTAAACTTTCGTTGGAGAACGCAATAATGAGACAAAAAAATATAAGTACTTTTCTAGCATTTATTGTAATTATTGGTTTTGTAGCCAGTATTACTGAAGCTGGTAGTAAAAAACGGCGCGGTACAGCAGGAGCGCAAGAACTGTTGATCCCTATGGGCTCGCGCGGAACGGCCATGGCTGGTGCCTATGTAGCCGGTATTTCAGGCTTGGAAGCAATTGAATGGAACATGGCAGGTTTGTCAGGCATGTCTAATGATGGTCAGGCCATGTCTTCCTATTCCAGCTGGATAGCAGATATTGGAATAACGTCTGTTGCGATTGCTTCTTCATTTGGCGGTAATAGTGTATTTGGTATATCACTGAAGTCCCTTGATTTTGGCGATATCCCGGTCACAACGGCCATATTACCTGATGGTACAGGGGAGACCTATTCACCCAGTTATTTGACGTTTAATTTTTTATTTTCTCGTAAAATGACCGATAGGATATTTTTTGGATCAACGGTTAAGTTGGTTAGTGAATCTATTATGCGCGAGTTTGCTCGAGGTATGGCTATTGATGCTGGTGTGCAGTATAAAGCAGATAATGGATTAAGCTTGGGTGCTTCATTGAGGAATCTGGGGTTGAATATGCACTTTGATGGTGCTGACCTGGAAGAATTCCATACACCAGAAGACGCAGAGCCAGGGACAAATACCGAACCGCGGCGTATATATTTACAAGAATTTGAATTGCCCACAACATTGGAACTAGGCATTTCTTATGAATTGAATGTAGGCCCTTCCAAAGGGACCCTGGCGGCATCCTTTCTGAATAATAATTTTTCTTTTGATGAATATCGTTTTGGCGCAGAATTCCTGGTGATGGATATGTTATCATTGCGAGGCGGGCTCAGTATGGGTTATGATCCAGAGCCTTATGGTGTTGATGGTATAGAAAATACACCTGATGATGATAATGATGACGGTGGATTAGAATCTAACAGCGATGAATTTATTTGGGGTCCAACATTTGGTTTCGGTTTGGATTTGACAAAATTAACTGGACTTGGCGTATCAATAGATTATGCCTATCGTACAGCAAAATTTTTCGATGGAGTTAGTTGGCTGACCTTAACGGTCGCTTTCTAAAATTCGGAAAACGTAAAGACGAAAAACAGCGGAAGACATATTTTACCGCTGTCGTCTTTCTTGCAAGAAAGAGAAAAGTAAGGAGTAAACATGAGTAACAAGTTAATATCAATTGGCCTGATGCTCGTCCTTGCGTGGCCTTTGGCGGCGTGTGATGTATGTGTTGCATCGCCTCCAGGTAAGGCAGGTAAGGACTTGATTTCACTTCCTGGCATAGGCGAGGACTTAGTGATATTCAGTAACAGTTCAAGTGATCAAGACATCGTTGCCGCAGAAAAAAATGCTATCCCTGGGTACACCCCGTCTGGATTTGATCGGGGGACTGCCGATACATTGGCGTATGTACCTGCAGATGGCGGTTGGAATGCCTATTTCTATGGCTACCAAGCTATAGGTGATGCTTTCATGACGGCATTTCAAATGCCCGCTGATGGTATCCTTAAAGGTGTAAATGTTCCAATTTATCACTGGGGTAGTGGTGATCAGCAAATCACAATATCACTCCATAAGCTTTCCTATCCTCATGGCACCGACGGCGCTGCATATTCTACAGCTAATGTCGATGGTGCTGGCTGGTTAGGTGGCTATGATATGGATGCCAATGGTTGGATGACTGTTTCAGGCGCTGAATATTCAGCTGGTGGTACAGCTGGAATTTGTGATCCATCTGATGCTGTTATGGCAGGTGCGCAGGATCCTCTGGGCACGACAGATGGTACCGGACCGACCGGTGTACCTTCCAAGGGGCTTATATGGCCTGATGGGTTTACATCAGTTACTGGTAATCCCGACACTCAACCAGCAGAGGATTTGAACACGTGGTATGCAACAGCTGACTACGGTTCTGAGCCAGCATTAATGGCCGGTGACTGGGTTGGTGTTTTGGTACAAGGAACTGGCACAGGTGGTGGTGATGATCCAACGCTTGGTTTCTATTATGAAGCTGCTGATGGATTAGTAGATAGCTGGGTTGGTTTGAAGTTCTATGGTGAATGTGGTGGTACATCAGGTAATGGTGGCTGGCATATCCGTCATTGGATGTTCAATATGTCACTTGCTGTTGAACTAACCGGTGATCGTGGACCACAGTTTGGGGAAGTAACTGCACTTCCTACAACACTGTCACAGGATGACCGCGCAGTTTCTGCACATGTAATAGATGATAATCCCAGTGGTGAAGCAGCTGGCGTAACTGCAGTTACGTTGTCTTATCAGGTTGATTCACTTACAGCTACTGTAAACAGTGTTTCTCTGTCAATGACAGATGGATCATCTGAAGACGGTACCTGGGAAGGCACAATGCCTGGCGCATCAACTGGTCAAACAGTGTATTGGAGTTTGACTGCCTATGATAATAATGGCAATGCAACCAGTACAGCTATGACGTCGTATTTCATCTTTCAAGCTACAGCAGGTAACGACCTGATCTTTAACAATCAGGATAAGCTGTATGGCAGCCTGGCTTATTCAGCGCAGCTCTATTTTTATTGGACAGCGCTGAGTTCAACAGGTTTTGACATATGGGATGCAAGCTACGGCGGTATAACGGATGAATTAACGGCAAATTACAGCACTATAGTTGAATTGGCTGGCACAGGCCCGACATTTGTCAATGACACTGAGGTAACGAGCTGGTGGGCTGGGGGCGATAAATTGTATATCGTTGCCGGTGATGAATGGCTCGGTTCCCGTTCTGGCTGGACAAATGGAGAGACGGCACAAGGTTCTGTAGCACGTGAAGTACTTGGTATTGCAGCAGAGTATAATGACGTAAACTATGGGGCTTCTGGCGATCAGGCGGGCATTTCACGCCTAATGGCACATGAAGGTGATCCATATTCTGGCCCATTATACGCATTTATGCAAAATGCCAATGCTGATTCAAGCTTGGACTCTACCGGGGCTGTAATGATGGTTCATTTGAACTATGATCCAGATTATGAAACTGATGGTTCAAACTGGCTTGATGGTGTAGATGCAGTAGCTAGTCATACAGTTAATATGACTGCCTTGGGTGGCGTCCTTGATAGTACTGGTGCTGCTGATGATAGTGCAGCTACGTATAATGTGATGATATCTGGTCAAGCAGGTACCGGTGGAAGAAGTGCTTTCTTAGCATTTGATCCGATTGCGTTGAACACGCAATCTGCGACACCTCATGATGCTGGGTATGTCTGGGTTGGTGCGCACTCTTATTCAGGAGCGAATGTTAGTCCGCTAGCATGGGCCTATGAAGGATTAGGCGCAGAAACTAGCACGGATGATGAAATAGCTATGCCAAATAGGTTCGAACTGAAAGGCAACTATCCAAATCCGTTCAACCCCAGTACTAAAATTGCTTACAGCATTGATATGAATAGTAAAGTGAACGTCAAGATATATTCACTTCTTGGCGAAGAAATCACTTCACTGTTTAGCGGTGATGTCAATCCAGGAACGCATGAAGTTCAATGGAATGGTGTTGACAATGTTGGTGTAGCAGTTGCTTCAGGTGTGTATATCTATCGTGTTGAAGCCAATAATCAGGCCTTAACAGGTAAGATGATGCTATTGAAGTAAAAACCATTTTTTCTTAATGGTCTTAATAAAAAGGGCAGCTTTTTGCTGCCCTTTTTATTTATATATCACTTGCCTGTGGAATCCTTTCTTCGAAAAGAATTAATTTCATCTATGATTCAATTTGG
>JBJKZU010000051.1:0-7294 GCA_045569095.1 Fidelibacterota bacterium | reverse complement strand
TGATCGTCAGGGTGCAGATTCATAATATCATATACAAACTGAACCAACCGATAAAGATTTTCTAGTTCTATTTTTGATTTGGTTTGGCATTCAAGCTTAAGTATTAAATTGGGAATAACAGTAGCCAGACTAACATTCCCGCATCTTTCACCCATTCCATTAATCGTTCCTTGGACATGTGTGGCGCCAGAGGTAACAGCTGTAATCGTATTTGCCACAGCAAGTCCACTATCATTATGACAATGTATACCAATGGGCTGACTAAATTTTTGAACCATCATTTTGGTTGTTTTACCGACATATTCAGGTAAGGATCCACCATTAGTATCACATAGTACCAGAGTATCAGCCCCTCCGTTTACCGCAGCTTTCAACATATCAACAGCAAAAGATTTACTATCACTATAGCCATCAAAAAAATGTTCCGCATCAAAAATAACTCGTCGACCACGATCAACCAAATAAGATACAGATCGCTCAATGAGTAAAGCATTATCGCTATTCGAAATTCCCATTCCCTGTTTTGAATGCAATTGCCAAGTTTTTCCAAAAATGGTTATTATAGAAGTCTCTGCTTCTAGCAAGGCCTTCAAGTTAAGATCCTTTTCCACAGCATTTGGTTTTCGCGCTGTAGACCCAAAAGCGCACATTTCTGCTTGGGATAATTTCAGTAACTTGGCCCGTTTGAAAAAATCTTTATCCCTAGGGTTGCTGCCGGGCCAGCCTCCTTCAATTATATTAATTCCAAAATCATCTAATTTTTTTGCAATACGTAATTTATCCTCAACAGAAAGGTTAACTCCCTCACCTTGTGTACCATCTCGTAAGGTAGTATCAAATAATTCAATTATTCTTTTTTTCATATCAAACTTTTATTTCTTGAAAAAGCCATGGGTTTTCTGCCTTATGCCGGGATTCGAAAGAAATAATGTCTTCTGCATATTCCAGCGTTTCACCTATTTCATCTAAACCAGCCATCAAGCTCTTTTTCCTGTATGCATTAATTTCAAATGATATTCTGTTTTCAGAAGGTTCGATAATCACTTGTTTTTCTAAATCAACTGTTAATCTATAATCTGGTTTTTTTGTAACGATTTCAAATAATGATTGTACCTGGCTCTCCGATAATGCAATCGGTAATAAACCATTTTTGAAACAATTGTTGTAAAAGATATCTGCAAAACTTTCTGCAATAATCGCTTTGAAACCATAATCTGATATTGCCCATGCTGCATGTTCCCGACTAGAACCACAACCAAAGTTTTTTCTTGTGATCAATATTGTTGCATTTTGATAACGATCTTCATTTAATATAAAATCTGGATTTAAGGGGCGATTTATACAATCAATCCCTGGTTCTCCTTTATCTAAATAACGCCATTCATCGAAAAGATATTTTCCAAATCCAGTCCTTTGAATTGATTTTAGATACTGTTTAGGTATTATTGCATCAGTATCCACATTGGACCTATCCAATGGAACAGACCGACCTGTAAACATAGTAAACGGTTCCATTAATTGTAGCTCATTATATCAATGATATTTACGAAATGGCCGGCGACGGCGGCAGCGGCTGCCATAGCTGGACTAACTAAATGAGTACGCCCTCCACGACCTTGACGTCCCTCAAAGTTTCGGTTTGATGTAGAGGCACATCTTTCACCGGGTTCCAATTTATCTGCATTCATAGCCAAACACATTGAACAGCCAGGTTCTCGCCATTCAAACCCTGCTAAAATAAATACTTCATCGAGACCTTCCGCCTCAGCTTGCATCTTCACCGGTACAGAACCTGGGACTACCATAGCTAATTTGATAGATTTAGCTACTGTTTTTCCTTTCACGACCTCAGCAGCGGTGCGCAGGTCTTCAATCCTGGAATTTGTGCATGAGCCAATAAATACTTTATCCAGCATAATGTCTTTTATTGCCTTTCCTGCCTCCAAGCCCATGTATTCCAAAGCAGATGCATTTGTATAGGCGGAATTTTTTGGTATGATACCATTCACATCAGTAACCATTTCTGGAGATGTTCCCCAAGTCACCATCGGAAGAATATCTGCTGCGTTAAATTTGACTATATTATCAAATTCAGCATTTGAATCACTCTTTAGCGTACTCCAATATGAAACAGCTTTTTCCCAGTTCTCGCCTTTGGGACTAAACTTTTTTTCTTGTAAATAGTCAATTGTTTTATCATCTACAGCTACTATCCCCGCTCTGGCACCGGCCTCGATAGCCATATTGCAAATTGTCATGCGCCCTTCCATGGATAAATCCGTAATCGCCTGACCTGTAAATTCAATGGCATATCCCGTTCCGCCAGCAGTCCCAATTTTACCAATTATGTAAAGGATCAAATCCTTAGCCGTAACACCAAGATTTAAATGCCCATTCACCTCTATCAGCATTGTTTTTGATCTCTTTTGCATTAAACATTGAGTTGCCAAAACGTGTTCTACTTCAGAAGTGCCAATCCCAAATGCTAAAGTCCCAAATGCACCATGAGTGGATGTATGTGAATCCCCACATACAACCGTCATTCCAGGAAGGGTTAGTCCTTGTTCTGGCCCAATAATGTGCACAATCCCCTGGTTTGGGTCATTCATTCCAAATTCTTTAATTGAAAATGTATTACAGTTATTTTCGAGTGCATCTACCTGGATTTTTGAAATGGGATCGGCAATACCATTTTCTCGATTATTTGTGGGTATATTGTGATCTGGCACAGCGATGGTAGCATTCGCTCTCCAGGGGGACCGTTGCGTAAGCCGCAATCCTTCAAATGCCTGCGGAGAGGTCACTTCATGAACATAATGGCGATCAATATATAGTAGATCGAATCCGTTCATTCCCGATTTCACACAGTGGGATTCCCATAATTTATCGTATAGTGTTTGACCTAACATTTTTAATTGATGTGGCGTTAAATAGCCGTTATACCATCTAACACAGGTTGTAAATCTTTAAATTTTTCAAAGTGATTAAGAGCATCAAGATAAGCTTTACTACTTGCTTCTATTGTATCCGTTGAAATCCCTTTCCCTGTGTATTCATTATCATTAATTCTTAAACGTAACATTACTTCTCCCAATGCCCCTTTACCGCTAGTCATTGATTGAACCTGATAATGCTCAAGCTTTAACTCATTACCAAATCCAATTGCTCTTTTAATTGCCCGAAAACATGCAGCTACAGGACCATCCCCAGTAGCGGATTCTTCAAAAACTTTGTCCTTTATTTTAATCCTCACTGTAGCGGTTGGAATGGTTGTTGTACCTAGATTAACATGGAGATATTCCAATCTATAATACTCTAGTTCATTTTCAACATCATCACCCATCAACACACGAAGGTCTTCGTCAAATATCTCTTTTTTCTTATCGGCTAATTCCAAAAAGCGCGAATAGATCTGCTTGATCTTTTCTTCCGAAACTTCATACCCAAGATCATGAAGACGCGATATTAAACCGTGACGACCTGAATGACGACCCAAAACTATTTTATTCGCTGGCAATCCTACAGATTCCGGGGTCATGATCTCATATGTATCCCGTCTTTTCAAGACACCATCCTGATGAATGCCGGATTCATGAGCAAACGCATTTTCACCGATAATGGCTTTATTTGCTTGTACCAACATACCTGTATAGCTTGAAACCATTCTACTCGTGTTATAAATCTCTTCTGTTTTGATTTCTGTATAATAATCCCAATAATCCTCTCTTACCTTTAAGGCCATAACTATCTCTTCCATGGATGCATTACCAGCCCGTTCGCCAATACCATTAATCGTGCATTCAATTTGTCTGGCACCCGCTGTAATCGCGCTTAATGAATTGGCAACCGCCAAACCGAGATCATTGTGACAGTGTACGCTTACCACTGCTTTATCAATATTGGTAACCCGCCTTTTGAGTTCAGTTATTTTTTCTCCAAATTCCAATGGCATGGTGTAACCTGTGGTATCAGGGATATTAATAGTGGTTGCACCGGCAGCGATAACAGCCTCAACAACATCGCTCAAATACCCAATATCAGTTCTACCAGCATCTTCTGGCGAGAATTCAATATCATCAGTAAACGTTCTTGCCATTGCAACTGCTTCACATGCCATCTTTAAAATATTAGCGCGTTTTTCCTTCATAGTATTCCCATAGCGTTCGTTGCCAAATTTTCCAGCAATATGAATATCTGAAGTACCAATAAAAGTATGGATACGTTTTTGAGGAGCATTTTTTAATGCATCACCGGCAGCTTTAATGTCAGTTTCTATGGCTCTTGCCAGCCCAGCAATTATGGTATCAACTGAATCAGAAATTTGTTGAACTGCATCGAACTGCGCCTGAGACGATACTGGAAATCCTGCTTCTATTACATTCACGTTCAATTTATTTAACTGTTTGGCAATTTCAAGTTTTTCATAACCATTCAAAGAAGCTCGAGCAGCTTGTTCCCCATCCCTCAATGTTGTGTCAAATATTATTATTTTTTCAGTCATTAATTCCTCTTTGCGCTACACCGCTATTTGGCTGGTGGTTTTGGGCTTATTAGATGTTTTAATGGAGTTTATCACTTTATCTTGCATTTCACTGGTAGCAATAATTTTACTGCCTTCAGATGCGATATCCTCTGTTCTATAACCATTGCTTAATACACTCCCTACGGCATTTTTTATATCTCCGGCAGCATCTGATAGCCCAAAGGATATTTCGAGCATCATAGCTACAGACCCTATCATAGCCAAAGGATTTGCTCTGTCTTGGCCTGCGATTTCAGGCGCTGATCCATGAACAGGTTCATACAAAGCATGCTTTTCTCCTAAACTTGCTGAGGGGAGCATACCTAAACTGCCCGTAATCATCGCTGCAATATCACTTAAAATATCTCCAAACATGTTTTGGGTGACAATGACATCGAATTGTTTTGGGTCTCGAACCAATTGCATAGCTGCATTATCTACATACATTTCATCTAGGTCAATGTTAGTATATTGACTATGTACATCGGCGACGACTTCACGCCAGAACTGAGAACTTTCGAGAACATTTGCTTTATGTACAGATGTAAGATGTCCTTTACGATTTGATGCTAATTCAAAAGCCGCTATTGCTATGCGTTCGATCTCCATCCTGGTATATTTTAATGTATTCCAAGCTTCATTATTATTTTTCCCTCTAGGCTCACCAAAATAAATTCCTCCTGTTAATTCCCTAACGACCATAATGTCTGCGCCCAATATCACCTCCGGTTTTAGCGCAGAAGCATCCACTAATGCAGGAAATATTGTTGCCGGACGTAAATTGGAATACAAACCTAAGTTTTTCCGCAGGTCTAATAAACCCTTCTCAGGTTTTTGGCTTTGCGGTAATAGATCCCACTTCGGACCCCCAACAGCACCAAGCAACACTGCGTCAGCCTGTTGACATATTTCAAGGACTTCATTGGAAACAGGCATGCCAAATTCATCGATTGCACAGCCGCCAATGAGACCAGTGGTATATTCAAATTTGATTTTATAAATGTCCCCAATCACATGAAGAACATTTATTGCCACATTCATGACTTCCGGGCCTATACCATCGCCTGGCAACAGAGTAAGAACATATGATCTTTTATTATCCATTATTTTAAAGATTCTCAGGCCTAAGCTGTCGTAATACTTTTCCAGCAACCCACATTTCCTGATTGTTCACATCATTTAACTCTTTTTCTAGCTGTTGCCGGTAATCTGATTTTGAATTGGAATTAATAGCAATTTTTGCCTCCTCACCATTAATAACTTTCTGATAACAATCTTCAATTACTGGTTTCAATGTGTCACGAAATTTTGGTGCCCAGTCCAAAGCACCACGTTGGGCCGTTGTTGAACAATTTGCATACATCCAGTCCATTCCTCTTTCCGAAATCAAGGGATATAGACTCTGCAAAGCTTCTTCTATGGTTTCATTGTAAGCTTCCGAAGGGGAATGCCCATGTTCTCTGAGAACTTCATATTGAGCAAGGAATGCCCCCTGGAGTAATCCCATTAATACACAACGTTCTCCAGTAAGATCACTATGAACTTCCTTTTCGAATGTAGTTTCAAATAAATGCCCTGAACCAAAGGCAAAAGCTGTAGCTATGCATCGTTCTCGGGCCTGGCCTGTAAAGTCCTGATGAACGGCGAATGAAGCGTTTATTCCACGCCCTGCTTGAAAGTGGGTTCTGACCGTTAGTCCACTACCCTTAGGAGCTACCAACATAACATCAACATTCTCCGGTGGAACAATACTGGTGTACTCATGAAACACAATGCCGAAACCATGCGAAAAATACAGAGCGTCCCCTTTGCTAAGGTTGGCCTCCACAGTAGGCCATGCCTGAATTTGTCCCGCATCCGACAAAAGGTATTGAATTATTGTTCCCCGATGTGCTGCTTCTTCAATTTCAAATAAATTTTGATCTTTAACCCAACCATCCTGCAATGCTTTTTCCCAGCTATTCCCCTTTCTCAAACCTAGGATTACATTGAATCCCTGATCCCGCATATTTAATCCTTGGCCATAGCCCTGTGGCCCATACCCTAATATAGCTGTGACTTCCTCATTTAATATTTCTTTGCATAATTCTATAGGATAATCAGAACGTTCAATAATTGTTTCTTTATACCCATTGATTTCAAGTTCTTTCATTTTTACTCCGCAGGTTATTTATTCGATTTATTAAAATGCTTCTGATAATCGCTGTGTAGTCCAGGATGGATCAGATTTTACTAATTCAGGTTGATGGTTTTCATCATTTCCTGATACCATTGCCATTTTCCCCGATCGCATTAATTCTATAATATCATATTTTTCGAATAGAGCTATTGTCTTTTCAACTGTTGATTCATCTCCAGATAATTCTATGATAATGACATCATCATCCTCATCAAGAATTCGACTATGATCACTGTTCAATAATGCTTTTATTTCTTCTGGATCAGTATTACTGATTGCTATTTTTAATAATGCATATTCCCTCAAATGACAATCAATGTCCGTTGCATCAACTACGTCATATACATCGATTAAACGCTTCAGGTTATTGACAATGACAGATTGTTTCGTCCTATCTGGTTCATTTAAAACAATTGTCATTCTAGTAATACCTGTATTTTCTGTCTCTCCAGCAACAAGACTATCAATGTTGTAATTGCGTTTTCTTATCATGCTGGAAACTCGGTTTAAAACACCAGGTTCATCTTGAACATATACAATTAAGATCTGTTTCATTTTTTTACTTCCTTTACATTTCTGAATCTTGAAATTGG
>JBJKZU010000050.1:0-7335 GCA_045569095.1 Fidelibacterota bacterium | reverse complement strand
TTATGAGGGAACAATGGGTTTACAATAAGGGTGATTATCGCTACATTTATCTAGAAGATGGTATTGTAACGGCAATACAGACTGAAGGATAGTGAGTTTGAATAACATTTATAGAAAATTTCCCATTATGTTAATTACTATTCCCTGTTTATACGGTAAAGTACAGGATACCACTACAACAGTGGCACCATTAGGAACAGTAATAAATTCACCTTCTGAACAAATTAACGAAACTGTAACTGATAACGCAGATCAACGTGACTCAGAAACTCAAATAGCCAGAGAGGAACCAATTGTTTATATCATACCAACTTTTGATAAATTAGACGGTTTTACCGTTGGCTGGTCTTTTAACCAGCCAATCAATTCTGGTGAAAAATATAAACTTGAAGAATATGTACCAGTTATAGGTTTGTCTATTACGTCGCCTATTACAATAAGTGTGGGTCGGTTTACGATAGGTTTTGGATTAGGAGTTGAATCTGGGAATGATCGTGTCGGTATTTATGGAACGACAAATATCAAATTGTTTGGTAAATTTTCAATAATGGCAGGACTAGGGTCCATCAATGGCAGTGGTCTACATTTGGGTGCAGGATTTGATATCTTTGTTCCTAATATTCCTTTTTCAGTAAGACCATTTATTCGAGCGAACGGTCGCTTTGGTAAATCCAATGTAAATGCACCGGAAAGTATTTATTTTAATACGTCCCCATTCTTGGGTTGGGTACAAGCTGGTATTGTTTTTGGCTACAGATTGTAGAAATATTTGATGTAGTTGAATATAGCCAATCCAAGAAGATGATTCTATTAAAGTATGATTTATTAATACATTAATAAGTGAAAAGTTGTCCCAATATTGGTGGTGGAGAGATACGCAGACGTCTATTTATAGGGTATTTTGGCTTGATCCTCACGATTGCTGTTATCGTATTTACAATTATTTTTGACTTTTGGAAATTACGTGGTCTAGTGTTTTTTCCAGCATTACTTATGGGCATAACATTTTTTGAAGCTTGGGATAAGACCTGTATAATTAACGCTTATTATGGTATAAAAAACCTGGGTAAAAAGAACCAGCGGGAAAGAGATTATAATTCATTGAATATTCAACGTATTCAATCATCAAAAATAATATTAAAAGGTATTATTACTGCCATAGTTACTACAGTAATTACTTATTTCGTTTAAAAATGAAATTTCTAGTCAAAATCTTTATTGTAGTATGTATGGGTTTCTTGATTTATTTCTATTTCGTAATTTGGTCAACCCATTTATAAATCAAAGAGAGTAGCGGAGGAGGGACTCGAACCCCCGACACGTGGATTATGATTCCACTGCTCTAACCAACTGAGCTACTCCGCCATATAATTATTTGATTCAGAATAAGGCTCGCAAAATTACCGGCAACTCTTGGTAAATCCAAATGCTTCACTAATCTTGGATACGAAGACTATTTCAAGGTAATTTCTACGTGCTAATCCGGCATAGTCCAATGAGAGTAATTTTCATACTTGTTTGCCTAATAGTCTACGGCCTACTCGGCCAAAATATTACCTTGTTACCAACACCTTTTGACATGAGTGTGCATCAATTCCGTGGAACCGAGGGAAATACGGAAGCCGTTGTAAACCTTATGATTCCAAAAACATTATTTCAATGGATAGATAATGGGGAAAGCTATGAATTTGAAGGTGTGGTAGATGTACGTGTATTTATCAATGGTAACAGTGCAGCGCAGGATGTATTTCGTATTCTAGAATCGGCCGTTGATCGGCCAGGCCCCCTACAGAGACAGATAAGTATGGTCCAGCAGTCGAGGTTTATACTAACTAAAGGCAGCGCTGTTTTTAGTGCTGGAGTTACTGACTTGGTTTCTAAGCATGTACATATGGCAACAAAGAATGTAATTATCAGGACTATTGATGACACCTATTTATCAACCAGCGATTTATTAGTCTGTACCTTCCTTAAACGTGAGCAGCTTGTGGATGAGAATAGTATCAATCGCAATGGCTATACGATTACACCCAATCCAAGTGGTGTTTTTGGATTAGGAAGACCAATGTTGTATGCCTATAGTGAAGTCTATGGTTTACAGGATGATGGTGGTACGTATACTGCAAAATATATTTTATTTGACCGTAGTGGTAAGGAAGTATTTCAACGTGGGCCTTTTGTAAGAAAAAAACCTGGAGAATCAAGTGTTGAGACTATGGGGTTTAATGTGATGGGATTATTAGCTGGTAGATATAGACTACGCCTTGAAGTTATCGATGATCAATCAGATCAAAAAACGTTCGTGGATCATGATTTCTTCGTAGTAAAGGAACAGTCTACTGATTTTAACAATAATTTTACTATGATTCTTGACGCAATGGAAAATGACGAATTACAAGATTTTATGGATATTGTTGGATATTTCATGAGCGAATCGGAATTTCAAACACTGATGAAGGCAAATAGAGGTGATCGGATTGTACAATTAGTCGATTATTTTAAAAAACGTAACCTTGGTAAAAATACAAACGAAAATGAATTTTACAATCAAATGAACACGCGCATTGCACTTGCTGATCAACAATTTTCAACTCGAAACTTTTCTGGTAGAAAAACTGACCGTGGCCGTGCATTAATTCGCTATGGTCGCCCTAATGATATTGAACCTTATCCAGCTAATGAAGATAGATATAGTTATGAAATATGGCATTATGACGATTCAGATGATGGATTTACCTTTATTTTTATTAATAAAGATGGGGTAGGTATGTTTGAACAAATCCATTCCACTCATCCAGATGAGTTTCGAAATTATCGCTGGAAAGATATGGTCGTTCGTGCGTCGACAAGTTTAATTGATTTTTAAAAATATGTATTCAATGAGAGGATAAATATGTATAAGTCTATTGATGATTTCATGAAACATGTTACTTCACGATCTCCAGGTGAAGATGAATTCCATCAGGCAGTTCATGAGGTGTTTTCATCTATTTGGGAATTTTTACAAGAACATCCACAATACATTCATGCAGGAATTTTAGATCGTATCATTGAACCAGAGCGGGTAATTATGTTTCGTGTGCCCTGGCGCGATGATCGAGGTATGACACAAGTGAATCGTGGATATAGAGTAGAATTTAATTCCGCGATTGGGCCATACAAAGGTGGCTTACGGTTCCATGCTTCTGTAAATCTAAGCATATTAAAATTTTTAGGTTTTGAACAAGTGTTTAAAAATAGTTTAACCACACTGCCAATGGGTGGCGGTAAAGGTGGATCGGATTTTGATCCTAAAGGAAAATCAGATAATGAAGTGATGAGTTTTACGCAATCCTTCATGTCAGAACTTTTTCGTCATATTGGACCTGATACGGACGTACCAGCAGGAGACATTGGGGTTGGCGGTCGAGAGATAGGGTATTTATTTGGTCAATATAAACGTCTGCGCAACGAATTTAGCGGTGTATTAACAGGAAAAGGATTGAATTGGGGTGGAAGTCGGATACGGCCAGAGGCTACTGGTTATGGTGCCGTATATTTTGCTGAGGAAATGCTGAAACTTAGAGGTGATTCATTTTCTGGTAAAATAGTGACAATATCTGGTTCAGGAAACGTGGCGCAATTTGCTACCGAAAAAGTTAACCAACTTGGTGGTAAAGTTGTGTCAATATCGGATTCAAATGGTACAATACATGATGCAGATGGTATCAATGTAGATAAATTGGCTTGGGTAATGGATCTAAAAAATATAAAAAGAGGTAGAATAAAGGATTATGCCGAAGAATTCAATTGTGAGTATCTTGAAGGTCAGCGACCTTGGTCAATTCCGTGTGATATTGCTTTACCTTGTGCAACACAAAATGAGATTGGAATAAAAGATGCAAAAACTCTTATTAAGAATGGCTGCAAATGTGTTTCAGAAGGAGCCAACATGCCATCCGCTCCTGGCGCTGTTGATGTTTTTATGGAAAACAAAATACTATTTGGTCCAGGAAAAGCAGCAAATGCTGGAGGTGTAGCAGTATCTGGATTGGAAATGAGCCAAAATAATATGCGCTTGTCATGGACAAGAGAAGAAGTAGACCAGCGTTTACAACAAATAATGAAAGATATTCATGAACAGTGCAATACTTATGGTACAGAAGGTGATTATGTAAATTATATAAAAGGAGCCAATATCGGTGGTTTTATCAAAGTTGCAGATGCAATGATAGATCAGGGCGTTGTTTGATCAAATACCGCTAGTTTCCTGTTCATTCATTGGCTCTAACTCAGGGGCTTTTGGTTTAAGGATGACACCCATTCCAGTTGTTCCATCGATCTTAATACGTAATGGATAATCTAACTCATAACAGGTAGTATAAGTTTTATCATCTTTAATTGTTTGTTTATTTAGCCAGCTATAATCAAATACATCTGTATTTGAATTATGATCTACAGTAAAATAACCTAGTCGCATACTGGTAATATTTTGAAAGAAATGACTGCCAAAAGAAGGATCAACTGGAAAATTATTTTTTCCTAATTCAACTATGGTGCTGGCACCATTTATCTGTTCCCAATTTACTGGAATTCCCAGCCAGGAATCTGCTGAGCCCCAGCGGCCAGGTCCTACGAGTATATAAGGGTTTTTATTAATCAACGCTTGATTGATCGCATGTATTTCTTTGGCTATATCTTTTGTTATTCCAGGTTTAAATTTCTTAGGGTCTACAAAAACGATATGGTGCACATCATTAATCAATCCATCACCCAATGTAACTTTACTACTGCATAAAATTTCATTATCTGATTCTTCTTCTATATTTATAATTTCTCTTGATCCTCCCATAACCATAGGTTTTATTTGGAGCAATGCAAATTCAGGGTTCTTTTTTGGGTCATCAAATATGTTTACAGCGAATTCGATTTCAACTTCACACCCTAATGCTTCTTTTCCCATACTTACAAGATCCTTTAAAATATCCACAAGCGGGAATGTGGCCCATTTTAATAACGGTGCAAAGGTTATCACCCTTGTGCCATCATATGATAATGAGTCTCTCATAACATTGTCTTCATTTGAAATGATACTACCAGACCACTTTAGGGAACCATCCTTTTCAGCGATTTCAAGATTATAAGATGATAGATTTTTCTCTTCCCCCTTCGACAATGGATGGGTTTTTGGATTAAGATCCATTGCGTAGAAGGTATTTTGTGAGCTTTCCAATGTTGCTTTAATGGAATAATACTGGGGTAATATTCTGGGGTATTTTGGTGAAAATCGCAGAGCTTTTTCACCATTAGCAATAGTCCTTCCTAATCCTAGTGCTAAATGAGCCACTCCCTCATATCGTTTCATGTATGATACTGGATAAAAATTAAAGCTCTGCGCGGTACCACTAAAGGAAGGGTAGTATCTATCATTATAATTCTGTCCAACTAATTCCATAAGAATCACTGCCATTTTTTCTTCTTCAATACGATGCACTGAACCACTTATAAGAGATTTGGGGTTCTGAAAAAATGTAGATGCAAATACGAGCTTTATAGCAATGATAATATCTTCCAATCGGTCATTCAATTTCTTACGGTTATTTGGTAGCATATAGGTGGCATACATCCCTGAAAGGGGTTGGTACTGACTATCTTCTAGTAGACTCGATGATCGTACCGCCAAGGGATACTTCACAGATTTAATAAATACTTTAAGTGAAAGTTTTAAGTCATTACTTATTTTTGATTTAAGGAATAAATTTGATATTTCTTTGTTTGTTTTTTTTGACAGAGCATCCGCCCATAGATTATTTTCCTTCATGAAATCGTCAAAGGAATCGGTACCAATAACTGCAGTATGAGGAATATTAATATCTGTTCCATCATAACGATCTCGAAAGCCAGATAAACGAATCATTTTTTGAGCAAAAGCTAATCCGCGGGCTTTTCCACCTAAAGATCCACCTGATATTTGGGTAAATCGCTTCGTATTATCAAATGTATCTTGTTGAATTTCTACAACCTGTCTTGCTTTACGATTTTTAATTGTATTTTGGATTAGACCAACTAAATAGTTCCTATGATCATTTGAGTTCTTAAAATCAGCATGATTCAGAGGCCGTACCTTGGATGCAAGTCCCAAATATCCATGCGCAGCCAACCAATTAGAAAAGTGATTACTGTTCGCATGGTAGAGTAGTGATTCTTCCGGCACAGTTTGGATTGCCTTAATGAGTGCAGGTAAATCAGAAACTGTGATTAGTTCCTTTCCATTTGGTGTGCGGAATATGAGATCACCAAAGCCAAAATTTCTAACTACGAATTCACTGAGTTCCATCAACAAAGTCGGTGAATCCTTATATAGGAAATGAGCTTGAACTTCTTCAGCTAGTTCAGCATTTTTGTTGTGTTTTGATTGCAGCATAATTGGTATGCTTGGATCGATTGATCTTGCCCATCGTGCAAATTTTACACCAGCGTTTTTATCTAATTTTCCATCTTTTGAGAAACGGATATCAGAAATTATGCCAAGTGTACTCAGCCTAAAGCGCTTAAAATAGCGCTCAGCTTCCTCATATGAAGTAGCTAGAAGTATTTTCGGACGACCGCGCATATGCAATAATCGTTCATGATCGCTAGCACTTTTATCAATCATTTCTTTCACTTGGTAGCTGATCTCTTTATAAATTATAGGCAGTATTAGAGAATAGTACCGTGGTGAATCTTCTATTAATATAATGCATCGCACATCTGCTTTTTTGATATCCCTGCGAATATTCATTGCGTCTTCAAACATTTTCACAATTGCTAACAATACATTGGCATTCCCAGACCATATAAATACACGATCTATAGTGGATTTTTCAAAATCTTCCGGTAATTGCTTTATTTCAGATTCATCAAAGGCTAGTAGGATAACCGGTTTTTTTGGATAATTTTCTTTAATCTTCGAACAGAATAATACTGGATCCATATCTGCAATGCGCATCATCACAATTATCAAATCAAAGTCTTGGCGGGATAGCATTGTAAGTGCATCCGCAGCAGTAGAGGCTTGCCAGACTCGTGGTGCATTACTAAAATTCATCCCCATGTATTCATGCGATATTTGTTCAGTTAATCGACCATCTTCTTCTAGGACAAAAGAATCATAGGGACTAGCTACAAGGAGTATTTCATGAATATGATGGAACATCAAATCCTGTAATGTCAGTTTGTCTGCGTGTGTGAATTGTACAGATTTCATAAAGAAAACTTATAACCTACCAGCTATAGAGACACGATAAAACAAGGTATAACTAAGTTGATCTTTACACTTTTCAAATATTTTAATGGATTAATAAACCTATTTTTATA
>JBJKZU010000049.1:0-7619 GCA_045569095.1 Fidelibacterota bacterium | reverse complement strand
GTGAATGTTGGCGCACATCCCAGCTACCCAGATAAAGAAAACTTTGGCAGGGAAATAATTCCTATGAAGCCACCTGATATAACTGAAACTGTTATGAAACAGATAGAGGAATTGCTTGAGATAGCAATAATAGAAAAAACAATATTAAAACATGTGAAACCTCATGGAGCGCTGTACAATCTAGCATCAAAGAATAGCACCATTGCGCATGCAATTGGTTTAGCGGTAAAAAAAATTGATCCACAATTAACTATTGTGGGTTTATCAAATTCAATAATGATTGATACCTGGATCGATATGGGTTTAATTGTAGCAGAAGAAGCGTTTGCGGATAGAACTTACGAAACGGATGGATCACTCAGAGATCGGAAATTTAACAATGCACTGATAACAAATCCTGCTCAGGCAGCAAAGCAGGTAATGATGATCATAAAAAAGGGGGAAATTATTTCTGTGGATGGAAATACCATATCGATTAATGCACAAACAATTTGCATTCATAGTGACACAAAAAATGCTTTAGCAATCGCTAAAGCTGTAAAAGATACAGAAAAATAAAATATGCGGAAAATAACGTTAGGAAAAACTAATGCTGAGGTGTCTGCAATAAGTCTAGGCACCTGGTCATATGGTGGCGCCAATAAACAAGGTAAAATACCCGTTGGTTGGGAAGGACAACTGGATGATGATTCTATTAATGCGTTGCTGCGTTGTCATGAAATTGGAATTAACCACTGGGATACAGCAGATGTTTATGGTAACGGGCAATCGGAACAAGTGATCGGTTCTTTATGGGGGCAGATTCCGCGAACAGATATTTTTTTGGCTACAAAAGTTGGCTGGGATGATGGTGGTTATGGCCATTATTATCACCCGGTACCTATGCGTAGACAAATGGAAAAATCATTAAAAAATCTAAAAACAGATTGTGTTGATTTATTATATCTGCATCACTGCAATTTTGGAAAAAAAGACGAATACTTTAACGATGCATTAGAAACGATTCATCGCTTTCAGGAAGAAGGTAAAACACGATTTGTGGGTTTATCTGATTGGGATTTATTCAAAATTATGAAGTATATCGATGCTGCACAGCCAGACGTAGTGCAACCATATCGTAATGTTATGGATGATACATATGGCCCATCAGGTCTAAAAGATTGGATTGATGAACACAATCTTGGCATATGTTTTTTTTCACCAATCAAGCACGGGCTATTAACAGGAAAATACACCGAACCGGTAACATTTGGGGCTGGTGATTTTCGCACAAATGTAAATGATTTTACTAAAATAGATGTAATTGAAAAAATGCAGGAAAACAAGCGTTTACTTGAGCAAAGATTTTCTGATCATTCCCACCCTGTGATGCGCGGGATAGTTGGTGCACTTTTTACTGATGCACCATCTGGTTGTGTTTTACTTGGTCAGCGTAATGTAGAACAGGTAAATATAGCATCCATATTGGGCGAAGCTCTTTCTGATAATGATGCAAATTGGGTTAAAAAACTATATAGATCTTAACCGCGAAGGGCATCGAAAAATAGTCCAGGCAAATGTAGTGGTCCTGGATTAGCTTGAAAATAAGTAAAGCGCCTTGAAACATTATGCGCTTGTTTATTCGTAACAAACCAGGGGGGTTTGGGAAACATGTGTAACTCACCTTTTAAAATATTGCGTGGGAATGGAGTAAAGGGTGCATATACAACAGTCTTTTCCGGTTTTTCAAACAAACGGGTATTGTGTACCACACCATTACCACTTTGAATATCAGTACTTGTATGGCCAGGGAAAGCTCCCCAAGTGCATTCAGATGTTAAAAAAGCTAATGCGCACCAAGTGTTCACACCAATAGATCCATAACGCAAGTCCGCAATAGCATTTTCAAAATCAGGTCCTAGTTTCTTTATTGTTTTTGGGTGAATAAGAATATTTGCACCGAGCGTTCCCCACAGATTTTTATTGCAAAATTGTACGGCATTTTTCAGGTATTCACTTGGACTACTTCCGGGCAAAGATGTCTGCCCCAATGCACCAACAAACACTTCTTGATTAAATAAATATTCATTCGCATCATCACTATCAAGATTGGTAATCAAAAGCCTAGGCAATTCACAGAAATTGGAATCATCCAGATCTTCGCAATTCTGGTAAACTTGTTTTACGCTCTCATGCCGATCAAGTGCACCAGGGTAATAGGGTTTTCTAGGTGTGGCAGTTGATATTGTTGATTTAACTACAGCAAGCAAATCATCTGTTAAATCCCAAATTTCTGGTAAAACAAGAATTTGGCTGGCGATGCAATTGAAGCTACCATTATGAAGTTTTTGAGTAGCAATATTTTCAGCCTGGTATTTTAAATCAGCTTTTGACCAAGGACCTGGAACCACAATTATCGGTGTTACACAACCAAGTTCTGCTGTTATAGATTTATCCAATTGCGCTTCGCCGCGTTTCTTTCTTTCCTGACCTTCCGATCCTGAACCAAAAACAATGGACTCATAGGTCTTCGCGCCTCCAGTAATATGGATATGATCTATATCTTCATGTTGACAAAGATATTTCCCTACATCTGCCCCTCCTGAAACTATCTGTAAATACCCGGCAGATATAAAATCTTTAAAAATGGTATCAAAAATTTCTTTAAGATAATTATTGACAGGGTGAACCTTCAAAATACAAACTGATAAATGAGCAAATAACCTATCCAAAACATCCAGTGGAGGGATGGCCGCTATATTTCCAGCTCCTAGCACTAGCGATACATGGCCACTTTGATCATCAGTTTTATAAACTTTCGCTACATTTTCAGCAAAATTATCCTCTATAACATCATCTTGCATCCATACTTCTGCCCTAATACCGCTAAGCAATAATCTATGGTAAATGTTATATGGGAAAATATCTGCTATTAATTGACCTCCTGTGCTTGTTCGTATTTTCCCGATTGGTGGATTCTTACCTTTCTCAAGAGATTGTAAAGTACCAATCATGCTCTCAATACCATAGATCAGCGCCCAAGGTCCCGAAGCCCATTCTTCACCTACTAGTGGTGAATTTTCTTGGATTGATTTTGCCTTTACTGCTGTTGCAACCCAATTATCAGCTACTTCAGCAGTTTTAATAGTTGCAGCTTGGAAAAGAGGGATTCTCTCGGCTATAGGAAGTCTAGCCCATTCATCTTTTCTAGTATTTAATGTAGCGATTGATTTATCTAAAATTGATTTATCCAAAACCTGCGTTTATACCTCCTAATTAGTAAAATTAACTAGTCTTTGATACAATAGGAAGTTATTGCACCAAAAACAAAAAACTATTTCAAGTAAAGCATTTTTCTCGTTTGGGAATAATTAGCGGATTGTATACGATAAAAATATACCCCAGTTGAAACGGGGTTATGCTGGGTATCCGTAGCGTCCCAATGCACAATATGTTCTCCAGGTTGTGTTTTACGATTATAAATAGTATTAATTAATCTACCAAGCATATCAAAAATTTCTATAGTAATCATATGTTCCTTAGGTACGGAGAACTGAATGGCCGTTGTTGGGTTAAACGGATTCGGGTAGTTCTGTGATAAGCTGAAATCAAGTGGTACACCTACTTCATTATTACTGGTTAAAACGATGCTTGTGTCAACCAAAAGATGAATATCATCAATATACCAACCGCTAGATACACCGGAAGCATCCGTTATAATGTGAAATCTCAGGTAAACACCTGAATCAAGATAATCGGTAACATCTACAATTACGGTGTCAGTTACGTTAATACCTGTCATAGAATAAATAGGCTGCCAATTTGATGCATTACCGGAAATCTCTACTGTGCCAATATCATTCTCATTTAGAAAACTGCCGATCCAGAATTTTAAGTAAGCAGATTGGTAAGTTGATAAATCAAATGGCTCTATAAGAGTAAGATAATCAGATTTATTATTTTCATAATTCATACCAGGTGAATCATTCATACCATACCGTATACCGGCATTAATAAATCTAATACCCCAACTTTGTCCGGTATTCCATTGGCCAATTATTTTTTCATCCCATGTAGTTAGAATTGTTTTATTAATAATTTGAAAACTTAAAGTATCTGAGTAACCAATATTGGAATTGGAGGAACTATCTCTAGCGCTTGCAAAATAATACACCCTATCATTTCCTGACAGGTCATTCCACTCAATATCGCTTTTCCAATGATAGCCTTCAAGCGTCATTGGAATACTAACTATCTCAGCTGGATCGAAAGAATAATACCAATGTAAATAAACACTATCTAAACCAATATTATCAGATGCTAAGACTGAAACGGAAGCGACGCCTGAACGATCAATAAGATTTGGTAAACTGACCAAATCTGATAATTCAGGTGGAATAAGATCCCTGCCAATACTGAAAATGAATGGATAGTCGACATTAATTGGGTTGGTCCAATTATAAAAATTATTATGCACAGAAAAAAAATACTCAACAGATACGTACTGATTAGGTGGGTCTACGACATGGTAAAAACCATTAGTTGTGTCATTCATTTCAACAATATTGTACTGCCCACCATTTAGTCTATAATGTAAATACGGCCCATTAAATTCTGCCCCGCCATTAAAAATACTTACGTTAAAATAAATACTATTAGTAGAGTCCTCATTATCGGTTAAAGGTGTGTGGTTAATAAAATTCAAATAATTTAGTGTTCGTTCAAAAAATACGGTTTGGTATTCATTGACGTTCGCAGGAGCGGTTGAGCTTGAATTGCTCCCAAATGTTTCTAGTCCAGTACCAGTATAAACTAACCTATATTCGGCTTCGTAGCTTAATCCCATACCCAAACCATTACTATATGTAAATATAAGTGTGGCATCATTATGTGGAGTAAAATAATCTGGATACTGATTAGCTGATGAATATCCTGGTTGATATATATCAAAATTAAGCCCATCAGATATTGGATTGTTTGGAACTCCTAATACTGAAGAAACGTTAGCATCATCACCTCCCCAGTCTGCATGTAAATAATTCAAAAAAAACTCAGTTTGGGATGAATCACCCGGGTTTTCATTAAGATCCCATCCTAAATCTTGGCCAGAAAGATATAAATTACCCCCATTATCCAAATACTCAGTCAATACAGTTCTATCATCGAAATCTAAAGAAGGAAAAGCCCATTCAGTCAACCAAATGATTATCGGGCTGTTCTGAACCATTTCAAAAGTTAGAGGACCATTCATTCTATCCCAAAGAGCATAAGGAACATTCAGATTATCTAGTATATTGGAGTAGAATTTATCAGCCACACCATTGTTATCATCATCAACAAGCAACACCGGTGTTTTACCTATGTTTATAGACACTTCAAAAGAATTCAAATGCTCACTATCCTGGTGAATATCAATATTTAGTACTGCTATACCAACCGCTGCAGAATCGTCAATAGTAAGTGAGTATGCCTGAACTAAAATAATTGTGTCCTCATGCGCAACAATGAGACTTGTTTCAGAATTATCGGTTATATTTAGCCTAGAATCTGCACTATTTAAATAAACGCTTACATTTTCAGACCCCATTACGGAATAATTATAAAAACTAGCATCAATTTCAATTGTTTCGCCGGGATCAAGTGAAGCGTCACCATTACCATTTAATAAATCACTAGCTGAAAATTGAATTAAATCTAATCGTACAGGTATTACGTTAAACTGGTCTTCATTATACGTTACACTTTTATGCGCATTTACACGGCCAGAGCCTAAAAATAAATAATATTCTTGGTTTACATCATATAAGTCATCTGCTGTTGCTGAAAGTCTTAATCCTAATTCATAGGGGCTGAGTTCATTAAATTGTGATTTTATAAGGGCAGCAACACCAGCAGCTACGGGACCAGCCATTGATGTACCAGAAGCATTGGAATAGGTATTATCGGGAGTAGAAGATAATATACTAGACCCAGGTGATGAAATATCTACGGAAAGATGGTAGGTTGAAAAACCAGATTTATAATCTCCAGTCGTAGTTGAAGCAACGCTAAAAACATTTCGATATGCAGATGGATAATGGAGTTCATTCTCATCACTATTACCAGCACTAGCAAAAGATAAAGTACCTAGTTCATATGCATAAAGAAAAGCATCAAGAAAATAATTGCTATAACCTCCTCCTCCATAGCTATTGTTTGTCACTGTTGCACCCATATCAGCGGCATAAATAATAGCCGCTGCTGCATCGCCGGAGAGCGCACCATTTTGATCATTTGAAAACTTAAGCGGTAAAATCTTACACTTCCAGCCAGGCGCTGCTACACCAATATCATTATCTGTAACAGCAGATGCACATCCAGCAACATGAGTTCCATGGTTCTGGCTCTCGATTACTGGATTGGGGTCATTATCGTTTTCAGCAAAATCCCATCCATTAATGTCATCTACATAGCCATTAAAATCATCATCCAGACCAGCTATTCCATTATATTCAGCCCAATTTACAAAAATATTAGCAGCAAGATCCTCGTGGTCGAGGTCAATTGCGTCATCAACTATGGCAATTATTACATTTGTATCGCCCTGGGTAGTGTTCCATGCATAGCTTGCACCGATCACAGGCAAATGCCACTGGTTAGAATAATGAGGATCATTTGGTATGGCTGTTTCATAATACTGGTATCTCGGCTCTGCATAAATAACATGTTGTAAACCCGTAAAATTATTTGCAAATATATCTGGTCTAATATTATCAGAATATTTTACTCTGTAAATTCGATTTATATCTGGTAGACGCGGATTTAAATCCTTTTTATAAGGTACAACGGGACTTATATCAGTAATCGTGAATTTTATCAAGGCGGCATCAATTTCCGCTATACCAGTAGTAGACGAATGTGGCGGAATAATTATTGTTTCTGAAGCCAGCTTAATAATTATTTCATTGGGTATGTATTCAGCTTTATTTAGATCCTTGCTATAAAGGATTCCATTAATGATTAACACCATTGAAACAAAATAATAATTGCGACATTGTACTATTTTAATTCCCGTTCTTCTTTAGTTGGGCATGTGCTGCAGCCAACCGGGCAATTGGAACCCTGAATGGCGAGCAACTTACATAATCAAGTCCAATCCTATTACAAAATTCAATGCTATCCGGATCACCTCCATGTTCACCGCAGATCCCTATTTTTAAATCTTTACGCACACTGCGACCCCTTTCAACACCAATTTGTACCAACTTACCTACGCCTGTTTGATCCAGGCTCTGAAACGGATCATGGTCTAAAATACCACCCTCCAAATATTCTGGTAAAAATCCACCGATATCATCACGGCTAAAGCCAAATGTTGTTTGCGTAAGATCATTGGTGCCAAAGCTGAAAAATTCCGCCTTCTCAGCAATCTCATTTGCAGTTAAGCATGCCCGAGGTAGTTCGATCATAGTGCCAACCAGATAGCTGAAACTTATTCCGGTTTCAGATACAACTTCATCCGCTATGCGACGGACAATTTGTTCCTGATGTTCATATTCTTTATATGTACCGACAAGCGGTATCATTACTTCCGGAGCTACGCTGACATCTGCCGCAGTTAACTCTGCAGTAGCTTCGAATATTGCGCGTGATTGCATTTC
>JBJKZU010000048.1:0-7670 GCA_045569095.1 Fidelibacterota bacterium | reverse complement strand
CCAGAATTTGTATCACTTGGTAACCCGTTTCTGGCCAGTAATATTCGTGAGTTTATATTATTAAATCGAATTACACATTTATTTGATTCAAAACTATTAATCTCAACAGGATTTAAGCATCGTGATAACAAAATTCTTAAAACTGTGGCCAATCCATTAAATACAAATACGATAACGCTTAATTTATCTTTTCTACCAGGCGCAGGTTCACCATCTTATGTACTCAATTTTCAATCTATAGATAAGAATAATGAAAAAGAAGAATTGGATATAGTGGGTGAATCAGATGTGGACAATAGACAAGATACGCGTGCAACGAATGTGCTTTTGTCAATCAATTATCCAATAACTTTTCGTTCTATTAAGCATAATATTGTTTTGAATTATAACAGTATGATTAATACGGATAAATTAGCTGGTCAGCGTATGGCAGGGTATTTCTTTTCAGGCAGTGATTCTAAATCGGTTACATTATCTCTTGCTTCCCGCTTTCAATCCCCATTAAGAACCATGTTGAATATCAGCATTATGGATCTGTTTATTCCCAGTTTAGATTATGAGGGAAATGTGATAAAAAATACCATTACGTGGAAAACATTGGGTATAAATGGAAAATATGCACTCCAGGATAATAAAATTAACCTAACCGGCGGGCTGTCTTACATTAAGAATAAATCCTTAACCACTGTAACCAGTGTTTTTGATTTGCGCGGTGGCGCTGATTATAAGTTGCTTCAAGACTTTAGCTTGTCTTTTTCTGGTCAATTACAGATTGTAGTAAATGAAACTGCAAAGGAAACAAAATTAAATACATCCGGTATTTTAATATCCTTTCGGTATAATTTTTAATCACCATGGATACCCTCAAGAGATATTTTCATGAGAAGTGGATTGGTCTTGCCATTACACTGGGTTCAGTATTCGTCGTTTCGATACTGCATCTATTTGGAATTTTTGATGTACTGGAATTAAAAAGTTATGACTATCGCTTTACGGATGTAAGGGGTCCCCTAACTGGCTGGGCCGCAAGTGATTCCACTTATATCGATATGGGAACAGATGTGGTTCTTCTTGAAGTAGATGATGAAGCATGGCGCTTGATGCCCGAAACATGGCCCTACCCTCGCGGAACCGTATGGGCTAGGATTATACGTAATCTGGCTCAGGCAGGTGCAAAAGTAATTGCCATTGATATTCAGTTTGATGCGCCAGAGACCAAGTCTGAGTACTTACATGAATTTGCTAATAAAATTCAGTCAGATGACCTAAGACAGCTTATACCGCGCCATGGCGATAAAATGCTTGCAGAAGCGATCCGGGAAGCAAAAGCGTACGGCACCGAAGTTGTTATTTCTGCAAAAGTGGCTAATGAACCCACCCGTCAGCCTCCGCAATATATTGCTGAACCTGTGAAAGAAATCATGAAAGCAGAACCAGAAACAGGAATCATCAATGATGTAATGGATGATGATGGTTTTTCCAGACAATACCCAATTTTTAGTGAAATGAGCCATCAGCCAGATCGTTACTATCTCACTTTGGGCGTGAAGGCTGTGAAATTGTTTCTCGATATTCCAGATACGACAGTACCGCGGTTTGACCCCGCAAATGATATTTGGAATTACGGCGATCTAAAGATTCATTCTTATGGTAAAAGTAATTCATTTCTGGTCAATTATTATGGTCCTGCTTCAGGTTATAAGTTAAAACTTCAAGAAGATTATCCTGCCTGGGGAACATTTCCACGTTATTCACTGGCCTATGTAATTGATACAGAAGATGTTGATCTTAGAGATCCAATGGAAGATATTGACTGGATGAGTCAGTTTCTTCCAGGGCAAATACCCGAATGGATTGAAGCGATTGAGGATTCGAACGAACGTCAAGAAATGATGGAAATAATGGGGATCAGCGGTGATTTTGATGTAACGAAAACCCCATTCTACAATAAAATTGTCGTTATTGGCGTCAATGTGGAAGTAATTCACGATGTGAAATCAACCCCTTTTTATAACTACCTAGGTATCCAACAACTCACGCCAGGAATGGAAACCCATGCCAATGCTATCCAAACCATGATTCATGATAACTATTTAAACGTAGTTGGCAGTCGTTTCACTAACCTTTTATTCGATTATGAATGGTTTCAAGTATTGATATCCCATGTATTGATCATATTTATTCTGGCCTTGATTGCGTTTTTTCTTTTGGACATGGTTAATCCGATCTTAGCTGGTGTGTTGGTTGTTATTGAAATCCTGTTTTATTATGCCTTGGTTTGCGGATTATTTGTTGGTGATCTAACCTGGTTTATTAAATCAACAATGACGGCTGTTTTACCTGATGCATTTGTAAAGAATAACTATTCATGGTTTAGTACAGCCTTACCAGCTGTACAATCCAGTCTTGTGGTCCCATTGATTGCGCCAATTGCTGGCATATTAGTTACATATTTAGCCAATGTGCTTTATAGCTTTCTTAATGAACAGAAAGATAAGAAATTTTTAAAAAATACATTTGGTCAATATATATCCCCTGACTTGATCGATAAAATGTTTGAAAATAAACAGGAACCGAAACTGGGTGGAGAAACTGGAGTACATACCGCGTTCTTCTCTGATATACAGAGTTTCTCATCGTTTACTGAAGTACTTGAACCAGAGAAGATGGTGAATCTTATGAATGAGTATCTCACAGAAATGACCAATGTTTTGTTATCCCGAAATGGTACGCTAGACAAATATATTGGCGACGCCATTGTGGCGTTTTATGGAGCCCCTGTCCCTGTGGAAGATCATGAATACCAAGCATGTATGACAGCGTTAGAAATGAAGGATAAGCTGGAAGTTTTACGGGAAAAATGGCGTTCGGAAGAAGGCTGGCCGGAAATAGTACATAATATGCAGCACCGTATCGGACTCAGTTCTGGCAGAATGGTAACTGGAAATATGGGTTCTACTATGCGTATGAATTATACCATGATGGGGGATAATGTGAATCTGGCTGCACGACTAGAAGCATCTGCGAAGCAATACGGTATATATATTCAGGTTAGTGAAAGTACATTTAAAGTGGTAGAGGATGAATTCGAATGGCGTTTTCTTGATTATGTTCGTGTAAAAGGTAAACAATTACCGGTGAAAGTTTATGAATTGATCGCGGAAAAAGGGAAAATGAATGATACTGATAAAGCGGTTACCGAAGCATTTAGTCAAGCGCAGGAATTATACTTTAAACAAGATTGGGATAAGGCTATAAATGGATTTAAAAAAGGGAAAGAATTGGAAGATATGTTTCCGGGACGATCTGAAAACCCTTCCAATATTTACCTTAAACGGTGTTACCAATTAAAGGAAGATCCGCCTGGAAAAGACTGGGATGGGGTCTGGGTATTAACCAAAAAGTAATTGATGCCATTTAATAGCGCATTTTTTGTATAATTTGTTCTGTGATGATCGTCACAACGATATTGCTATATCGATAATAAGTTGCTGGGTTAAAATCGGTTTGTATATGCGAAAGACAATAGGCAATTTAAAATATATTATTTTATCGGCATTTCTTCTGGTAGTTTTTTCGTGCGGCCAATTGGAAGTGGATATTGAAGTTGTAAACCTATTTGACCCAGCTGATGCCAACTATTCCATTCCTGAAACTGAGGTGCTTGGTTGGCCAACGGAAGGTCATACTATAGATTCTACCAGCGCTGTATTCACTTGGCGTCACAGTGATCCAAATTACCATTATGACGCTACCCATGAGGTGGACTATGCCGAGAGAATATTTTACCGTTATAGTCTGAACAACAGCATCTGGTCGCCCTGGAATAGTGGTGAAGCATTGCTTCAGCAGGATGATATCCACTTCTGGATATTTGATACATTAACTGGTTTACATGTGCTCCAACTGGACTACTTGGAGGATATAGTTCATAACTTTGAAGTAATGTCAAAGTACCCTACCAATATCCAAGAAGATGATTGGCCAAACATATCCTTTACAGTGGATGCTTTTGATGGTGCGGAACTCTTGATTTCTCCTGCCCAGGTATTTGCTGATTCTGGAACTGTATTTTACGTAAATGTAAAATTAATCGATGTTAATGACTTTATGGGTATCCATCTGGATGTATCTTATGATAACAGTTTCATGGAGTTACTGGACTATACCCTCGAAAGTGATTCCACAGATTTTCTCCTGCAGAGTGCTGGCCACCTGATAAATTTTATAGAGAATGATACCCAAAATGGCCGTTTCCAACTGGATCTTGGTGTGGCCGGCGGGGCGGTAACCGGTATATCAGGTACGGGCAACATAGTTCGACTGATTTTTGAACATACAGGACCTAGAGGACAGAGTGTTATTTCCATCTCATCAGAAAGCAAGGTTCGAGATATTTATAACAATTCGGTAATTGAACATATTTTTTCCGGAGTTGTTTCCATATGGTAAAGAAACAGCTTTTGACTGTGATCTACCAAATTAGAACTGGCCTCGACTGGCTTTACTTGCCGGCGGCGCCTACGCTTTGCTCCAACCTAAAGCACCTTCTCATTTATCAGAATCACCAGCACTACCTGAATAGATAGCAACATGAAAAAAGGTATTTCAGCAAATTATATAGTATTGCCCCTAGCCTTGACTTTGGTCTTGTTTCAGGACTTATTGGGACAATCGCTTAGCTTTGACGGAGATCAAGATTATGTAAACGTAAATACTGTTGCTGGCAATATGGCTGTGGGAGAAGCCGATTGGGCTGTTTCCTTCTGGATAAAACCAAATTTGAGCTCATTTCCTGAAGATGATTCCTACATTTTGGGCGTAAATACCAGCACGGGTGGTAATGCTCTATTGGTTGGACTCAAGAAAGATACGGGCTATCCCATTGTTTTTGAGATAAACAGCATTCATATTACTGGATCTACTGGAGTAACGGATCAACAATGGAACCATATTGTTTATTCCAAATTAGGATATACGGGTACTATTTATTTAAATGGTGTTTCCCAGGGAACTCATGGCGCCTACCATTCTATGTACAGTTCGCATCAATGGACTATTGGGGGGGAATATGATTCTCAAGTACTTGGCAATGAATTTGTGGGTCTGGTGGATGAAGTAGCTATTTGGGATGATGATCTCACTGCTGCGGAAGTAATGGCATTGTATAATTCTGGTACTGGTTTATCTGCTAGTTCGAATGCAGGAGATTACACATCATCTGGTGATTTACAAGCATACTGGCTCATGAATGAAGGTTCTGGATCCACAATTGCTGATGCGACTACGAATAATAACTCTGGTACAATTACCGGCGCAACTTGGAGCACGGATACGCTGGGGAGTTCATCAAGCACTACTACTCCAGTTGTAACCAATGTCAGTTCTACGACAGCTGATGGTACTTACGGCCCAGGTGATACGCTAGATGTGACAGTTACTTTTAGTGAAATTGTTAATGTGAATACCGGAGAAATTAGATGCGGAGATTTTCTGATTAATAGTCTTCCTTTCACTCATCAATATTCCAATGTGGATCAGGGAAATGAGTGGGATGTGAATGGCAGTGATGGTGTGGATGTGGCTTACACATTGTATCTTTCCCAGAGTACAACTATTGATGTAACTACCTGCGCCGTGTTCACGGATTACGATACAAAACTGGAGATATTTACAGCTGATGGTAATTGTGCTGCTACAACTACAGGAAATTATGTTGATGATGCAACTTGTACTATATCAAGTGTAAATCCTCCTTCATATGCAGCTTCACTTAGTAATGTTACCCTGGGGGCAGGTACTTACTATATAGTAGTTGATGGTTTCAGTGGTCAAACTGGTAACTATCAAGTAGATGTTACTGTATCCACTGGCCGTGAAAGGAATCCAGGTTCAGGACAGTTTGACCTGGCCTATGAATTAGAAAAACTAAGAGCAGGTGGATTAGCGGATTGGGAAATAGAAGCAATTCTTGGTGTGACAATAACGGATCCGATTATTTTTTCGCGAACAGGTGGAACGAATACGCCAAAAATCACAATGGAAACAGGTGTTGCAGATAGTGCAGCATACTATGTGAGTGGAACAGGTACAACTACCTTATCATTTCAATACGTCATTTTCAGTGGCGATTCCAATAACGATCTAGACTATGTTAGCACTAATGCGTTGATAGAAAATGGTGGTACGATCAGGGATGTTAACGGTAATGATGCTATTCTAACCCTGCCCACACCTGGGACCGCTGGATCATTAGCGGCAAATAAGGCGCTGGTAATAGATGGCATTGCACCAATCGTAACTTCTGTTTCATCGACTTCCATCGATGGCACCTATGACGTTGGAAGTGTAATACCAATTACTATAGCATTGAATGAAAATGTAATAGTAACCGGGACGCCGCAGTTAGCACTATCTACCGGTGGTACCTACCTGAACTTTGATGGTACCGATGACTATGCTTTTGTGTCTAATCATAGTTCGTTACAGTTTGGAACAGGGGATTTTTCTGTTTCAGTTTGGTTGAAAATTGATGCGATTGGATCTACTCAGCAGATATTTTGTAAACGTGGTGGTGATGGAAACTATGAGATACAGGTAACTTCAGCTGGAAGTTTATCCGCTTGGGCTCCTGGTGGTTTTTCTGGCTCGACGGTTCTGACAGCAAATGTGTGGTATAACGTAACGCTTACAAGAGTTAACGGAACTAGTTATCTCTACCTCAATGGTGTCCTTGAAGCTTCAGCGGGAAATTCAGGTAACCAAAACTCCACTTCTGGCTTAAGTATTGGTCGTGATTCTTATGGTGGTGAACGCTATAGTGGGGATATAGATGAATTTGCAATCTGGAACAGTGGTTTAAGTGCAACAGAAGCATTGGCTTTATATAATGGCAATGCTTCGCTGAATCTTCTGACAAATTCTGGAGACTACGGATCTTCATCAAATTTGGTACTGTATTTGCGAATGAATGATGGATCAGGAAATGCAGCTGTTGACGCAACGGGTAATGATCATAATGCAACATTAAATAATGGTGTCGCCTGGGTAAATAACACTACGAGTGTTAACTATACCAGTGGTTCGGGTAGTACAATACTCACATTCAACTATACGGTAGCAGCAGGTCAAACCAGCAGTGACCTGGATTATGCCAGTACAACAGCAATAGATTTAAATGATGGCTCTATTACAGATTTGGTTGGTAATGTTGCGAATTTGATACTTCCTGTACCTGGATCACCTGGATCATTAAGCGCCAACAAAGGAATTGTTATTGAAAATTTGCCGCCGGCTATACCAGATGGGTTTACAGCCACTGCCAGCAATAGAAAAATCTTTTTATCTTGGAATCAGAATAGAGAAGGAGATTTCTATCAATATTTGGTATATGGTGACACAATTCCAATCCCCTCTACTATTGTAGCCACAATTACCGGTATTATTGACACAACTGTCATAATTAGTAATCTTAATAATGGTGTTGCCTATTACTATCGATTATCTGCCATTGATTCTACCAGCTTGGAAAGTGAAAAAACGCTTGATGTCTATAGTGTTCCAGTACCACAAAGATATGAAGTGAATCCAAATGAAACTGGAGATTTTATATCGATTCAAAGTGCTATTAATTATTCCACAGAAGATGATACATTGATTATTCACAATGG
>JBJKZU010000047.1:0-7715 GCA_045569095.1 Fidelibacterota bacterium | reverse complement strand
TTTTTCTCATAAATAGTTGCACATTCCTTTAGGCTTTTTAACGCACCATCTGTTCCCGGATAATTATCGTGGATTGCCATGTATTGATGAATGGCCTGTTCATATTCCTTGGCCTTTTGGTATAATTTTGCAGAACGTTGGAGTGCTTCTGTGGCCTGCAACGTACTATCAGGATATTCAGCAGCTACTCGATTATATGTGCTAATTGCCTGGTCTTTCAATTTCAACTTCGTGGCTTGAATCTGCCCAACGCGGAGCAAACTGGGGACAGAGTATTTGAATGTGGGATGCTTCGTAACCAGTTTTTCATACTCTTCAACAGCAGTCGACCAGTCACTAAAGTTTTTATCAGCCATAGTTGCAATGCGATATTGAGCATGTGCTACATAATTATGTTCTGGAAATTGTTTCAGAAATTTGCGAAAACTAACTGTCGCTTCATTATAATCGTTAAATTTTTCTTGTTTAAGCATTGCAACCTGGTATAAAGCTGCTGCATAATCCTGACTAGCTGGGTACAAAGCCATCAATTTTTCATAGCTCAAAAGTGCAGGATGAAAGGCACTATTTTCCTGCTCTATTTGCGCCAGCCACATTAGAACTGTACTGCAGCTAGACCGATTAGAATAGAGTGTAAGAAATTCCCAAGATTCACGCTCAAAAATGGATTTTAGCCTTTTATCTTTAAAGCCGTGAACTACTGCAAGAAAATCATAATATCGGCCATGTATTTTCCCTGTTTTCGGCGCATCATTTAACAATGTTATAAGTTTATCCCGAACAGAACCAAAATATTTTTCTTCTTGCAACAAGGTGTAGCCATTATCCAACACTTTCTTGTAGATGGAAGAATTTGGATAAAGGTAGGCAAACTTCAATAGGCCTACCTGGACTTCATCCCACTTTTTATCTACGATGTATGATTCGATCAAAAACATCTGTACATGATCTGAGGATGCTTCTGGAAAATAGGAAGTAAGATATGAATTATACTCTTTAATCTTGTAGGATGACAGACCTTTAGAAGTCAACCCCAAACGCCCTAAAAGTTTACCGTCTTTCATCGGTTTTTCTTCATGCAACGCTTTAAGAAAATCAAAATAGGCATTTTCAATAGTTTTGGTAGAAATAACTGCTTGTCTCTGCTTGGCACTACCACTTTTTGTCTGATTATTTAGAGCCTGCTGAATAGGAAATGCTTCTGCAATAACAATTGTTACAGTCAAAATAATGGTAGGTATAAATATTAAACGCATTTCTATCTCACTCATAATACCATCCTATAGATAGCAATATCTAAAAGGGTCTTATATTACGAAATCAAATTCCTAAATGTCTATAAACAAAAAAACTAGCAACTGAGGTGATTTTTTTCTTTACCTAATTAAAAATAATCTATTTTAATAGCACCATCTTCTTCGTGCTAATGTATTTCCCAGCCTGAATTTGGTATAGATAAATACCAGCACTTACAGACCTGCCATAGTTATTCGTAGCATTCCAGATTACTGACTTGTAACCAGTTTCTTGAGTTTGGTTGATTAAGGTTTTTACCTTTTTACCCAGCATATCGTAGACCGTAATATTAACAAAGCCACTATTTGGCAAATCGTACCGTAGTGTTGTGACCGGATTGAAAGGATTTGGATAATTTTGGTGCAATGTAAATTGAGTTGGAATCGTACCTGCATTACTAATATTCAGTGTAACACAAGTATCATTTACTGCCCCCGGCGTGGGCATTGTATAACACCCCGTTCCAGTCTCATCAAAACTTTGCGATAACTGCACTCCGTCAACTTCTACTGATGCTTCTAATATTACTGTAAGCATATTACCAGAAGTATCTGCCAAAACAATAATATCTCCATTCGAACCTAACCCAGAACTAAAACTGTCCGTCGCATCTTCATAACCCACCCAATAATCACCTGGTTCTAAAATAACATTACCAAATATGAAGTCATCTAGATCTTCAGAATCATCTAACTGGAACCCAGCAAGTGAGCATTCAACATCACCTGCATTGAATATCTCTATATAATCTTCAGGGTCACCAGATGTAGCTGCTTCACTTACATATACTTCACCCAACACACATAATATAGTAGGATATTCACAACTATCATCATTCACATTGGCATCTGGATTAAAGTTTATTGCACCTGGGTCATTACAGCCAAAGACAGCTGCTGTGTATACGTTGGTTGCACCTGGAGTCGGCGTGACGGTTAATTCCCAAGTATCGCTACTATCAGGGAAACGTGCCGTTGAAACATCCGTAAACTGCTCGCCAAAATCAATTGAGTCAATGACCGTTGTCCCATCAGTATCAAAAAGAATCACCGATTCGCCACCATCGGATAGTTTTGCATTAACATGCAAAGGACCTTCTTCAGGATCCTTGTCAAACCAAACAAATATGAATCCACCTGCCGGAATAGTTGTTATATCCGAAAAACCAGTTGGAATTGTACTGGCATCATCACCGTCAGAGAATGTCATACCAGCAAGGTCAACAGCTTCATCACTGAGGTTGTATATTTCAACCCAATCAGCAAATTCACCACTCGTATCAGCGATTGTGGTATCATTGCTCGCCATAAACTCATTGATAACTAACGCTGGGGTTGTATTAGCTGGAAACTCTAAAGCACCTTCATCTATCCATTGCGCCACAAGAGAAACTTGTGCTGCAGTAAGATCAGGGTTATCGCCAGGTGGCATTTCACCATTATTTACTCTTTGCCATAAGTAACTATTAGCATGATCAAATGGAATAATCACAGCCCCACTGTTCCCCCCTGACATTACATTTGAATAGGAAGTAAGATTTAACCCACCTGAATTACCATGACAACTTGTACAAAGGTTGTTGTTACTAAAAATAGTCTGGATCTGAGTTTGGTAGTCAACTTGACCAATCAAGATATTCAAACAAATACATAGTAAAAGTTGGAATTTAATTTTCATATTGTAACCAATATTACACCACACCATACCTAAATATCTACAGGCAAAAAACCTTACTCAGCAGGAATTAATCAATTAAACCAGACACCATAGCCACGGCTTCGTAGTTCTTTACCAAGCATCTCTTCAATTTCTTCAGCATCTTTTCTGGTCGGAATTGGATTATACTTCTCATAGAGGTCCGGTCTAAGTTTAATACCATAATACTTTGCATATTTATTTGACTTATAACCTTCTTTATGTTGCTCAAATCTGAGAATTGGTTTTCTCGACGATTGACCTACATAGACACAACCATTTCCGCTAATATATTTTGGGTTTTTAGCTCGAAATTTCCTCAAGTCCGCGACTACTGGGTCTAATTCTATAACATATACGAAGTATTGTTTCATGCTTTGAGTCTAATCCCGCCCTCATAAACAAAAATCCCACTGGGAGCTGGACTAATTACCATCATTTGGTAATTTATAGTATACCCACATTATTTTCCGTAAGACTGTGGGTAAATTACCCCATTGGACTTCTTTTAATTTATCTGCCCCATAATTATTCCAGGCAAGGATCCTGATTGAAACAGTCGCTGTATCTAAATAATTAGAGTCATTGATGGTAAATGTGAACGAATCATCCCCATTATAATTTATCGTAGGACTATAAATGAATGTTCCCAATGAACTATTGGTAATCGATACTATACCATTTGATGGATTGGTGAGAATATTATATATCAGCATATCGTTTTCGACATCGAAACCAGATAATGATCCGCTGTATTCTGTATCTTCATAGGTTCCTATTTCTAGATCATATGCTATTGGAGCGTCATTTACAGCAGGTACTGTAATTAAAACTTTAGATGTATCTGAAAGTATTCCATCGCTGCTTGTAAAGGTAAATGAATCACTGCCACTATAATTTACTTTAGGACTGTAGGTATACGTACCGGATGAACTATCGGTAATAGTTACCGTGCCATATGATGGGTCGGTTAATAAACTGTAAGTCAATGGGTCATTATCAATATCAAAAGCAGATACTAACCCATGGTAATCCAAATCTTCCTCAGTTGTCACTGCTGCAGTAACCGCTACAGGCGCATCATTTACTGCAGTAACTGTAATTGAAACAGTCGCACTATCGGAAAGCACACCATCGGTAACGCTAAAAGTTAGGCTGTCCAACCCTGTATAGTCTTCCACTGGGCGATACAAGAATGTACCTGTGGTATTGTCAGATACTGTCGACCTTCCATTTGCTGGACCAATTATGATGCTATATGTTAAACCATCGCCATCAGAGTCAAATGCTGGTAACAGTCCAGTGTAATCTCTATCCTCACTTGTGGTTATAACTGTATCATTAGCAACAGGAGGGTAATTAATCTCATACCAGAAAATTTTACTATCGCTAAGTGCTGCAGACAGTACATCCAAATCCCCATCACTATCTACATCTGTTGCATAAATAGACTGAAAGTCACTTTTCCTGGCAGAGGCTATGGTCAATTTAGTAAAACTCTCTAAACCATCATTCTGATGATAAGTGATATCATCATCACCCGCAGAAAGAACATCCGTATCACCATCTTGATCTAAATCCACCGCATAGGAAAAATTTCCATATTTTTTATTGCTGGTGATAATATGGGTGGTAAATCGTTGTGAACCGTCATTCTCATGCCATTGAATACCTGGCCGTTTTGCTGCAACCACATCCATATAACCATCGCCATTCACATCTATTGCATGAACAGATTTAGATCCAGAGGTAGATACGGTATGATCGATAAAACTATTCGAACCATCATAGTCATACCAGGAAATTTTCTTGTGCCCCGAGATTACATCCATGTATCCATCACCATCCACATCGCCTGCAGAAACAAAACGAGCATCACGAACACTGTCTGAAATAACATGATGGTTGAAATATTGTGAACCGTCATTCTCATACCACATGATTTTGTTATTTGGTGAGCTTGAAGCTGTAACCACATCCATATCTTCATCTTTATCCACATCTAACGCATAGACAGATGTGAACCCGCGATGCCAATAATGATTGCAAATTATGTGAGCGTTGAAACTTTGTAAACCATCATTCTCATACCAACTAACACTACCATCGGATGATCCCACCACATCCATATCCCCATCACCATCTAAATCAACCGCATAAACAGATGAAGCCGCCGAAATCGAGATTGTATGGGGAATGAAACTGCCCAAACCATCATACTCATACCAGACAATGTTATGATGGCCAGAAAGGACATCCATATCCCCATCGCCATCTACATCTGCTGCAAATATAGAACGAGCCTCATGGGCACTGTCTGAAATAATATGGGCAATAATTGAATAATGGTGAGAGAAAATTCGAGTTGGAAAGATAACGGTTGTAAAAAGTAGAAAACTAATTAGAAAGTGTTTGATAGCTCTTATCCAGGACAGTTATTATTCCAGCAGCACAATATTACGCCTCAACCATCTTAAATGTCTATAAACAAAAAACCCCGCTACTGGGCGGGGCTTGGTTTGTTAATATGGATATAAGGATATCAAGTTAGTAAAAAATATTAGTCAATAAAAACGCCTTTTGCTTCACTCCATTCACCTCTCACATCCTCCAGATAGTTAAGTTCGCCATTAAGCCAATAGCAGGCACTTTCACCAGAGTCATCATTATTTGGTCCTCCAGTCGCTATTCCCACGACAACAACAATCCCATCAGCAACTCGAATATCATTAGCCTGACCTGTTCCAAAAATAGTATTGGGGCCTCCTTCAAGGTCATGGGCCGTATTATTTTTCCAGTATCGAGGAAATGTACCCCCAGTATTATCATCATAGTAGTCTCCAATCCAATCCGTGTATCCAGCAACATAAATATCTTCTCCATCAATTGTAATACCATAAGAACCTGTTCCATAAAGACTTATGTCCGAAGTTCCATCGGGTAAGTCTGTTCTAACTGTATGACGCCAACGAGCGGCCTTAGGTGCATACCCTGTAAGGTTATCTGGTTTCATTGTAAATCCAGCATAATACCTCATATTGCCATCCTCACCAAAAGTAATATCATAAACTTCCCCATCTCCATGGTTGGGTATAGGAAGATTTGTTCGATTATTGCCATCTTTCCAAAAACACGGAATTACATAATGATGATTATTGATATAAGATCCACCAATGTATACAGAACCATTACTACGAACACCAATTGCAAAAGCTTGCGATTCCCCATTGGTTGTTAAATTGATCTTTTGTCCATTTTTCCAGTAACAGGATCCATTGTCAAACCATCCTGCAACATACACATCATTTCCATCAACGGCGATTGCTTCTCCTTCTCCCCAAACGCCAGGAAGCTCGTATTTTTCTTGGTTAATCCAATAACAGGCATATTCTCCACAGGTTCCTGTTGTATACACATCACCATCTACGACCGCGATATCAGTCGCCCAATCACCCCCGGGGAGTTCTACCCGAGATCCATTTACCCAGTAGCAAGCACCATCTTCATCACTGCCAACAATATATATTTTACGACCAGGAATAACAGGATTATCTTCATTTTCGTCATCTGCGCATCCAGCCCAATACAAAAGTGGCATAACTAATAATATAATTTGGAATCTCTTCATATAAGTAATATTACACTATACCAACCCTAAATGTCTATAAATGAAAATCTGTTGATTTGGACTCTATAATTATAGATAGGTAGAAAGAGGATTTCTTTGGTTATATATTTCAGAGATAAACTGAGGAAAATATCATCTAAGAATCATGTCCATTACAATAGAAAAAATCAGTTATCAGAATAAAAAGGATGTCCGAATTCTTGAGGCAGCACTTACAAACTGGTTTAAAGACCCTAAGGAATTAAACCTGACAGATCCAAAGATGTCCTACCCATTCAATTTTAAAAAATGGGTTACTCTAAACTATACAGAGCAAGAAATTCATAGTTTTGTGATCAAATCCGAGGACTGGATTATTGGCATCGGGAATCTTATGATTATACCTGAAACGAAAAGAACACATGCACTTCATATTTTTATTGACCCGGAATATCGTCAGCAGGGTTTGGCAACAAAGATGGTCCGGCAACTAGAGTCGTTGGGGCGGTCCAAGAAAATGAAAGTTATGACTTTACGGGTAATGCCAAAAAATAAACCCGCAATAAAATTGTATGAAAAATTGGGGTTTGAAAAAACGGGTTCTTCTAAAAGAAAAAGCCTCTTATTTGAAAAGATACTGGACTAAATCTTCAACAAAAGTTAGACAAACAAACAAATTTCACACCCATCTTATTGAGGGGGATATAAGTAAACTAACAAAATATCCTTATTCATAAAATAATTCTGAGTCAGTTTTTATCACAATTCCACCCATAGTACCTATAATAAAGCCACCATCCGTCGTATGATTGATTTCAAATCCACCAAATCCATCAGTGAATATATATGATGGATCTGCATTTGGAGTGGTTTGGTAAATCCATGTACCATTATTCTTATGTTCTGCCACCCAAGCATAACCATCATTAGTCGTAGCAATTGAATAATATGGGATACGTTCCATCCATTTTAGTCCCGAAACAACCTCTTGATTTAAATTGTTTCCCTCTTCATCTATCTGCATAATAAGGACTTTGGCTTTTTGACCACAAGTACCTATATCATAGAGATGATCACATTTATTTCCAATTAACATATATCCACCTGATTTGATCGG
>JBJKZU010000046.1:0-7722 GCA_045569095.1 Fidelibacterota bacterium | reverse complement strand
CCTCCTATATTATTACAGTTATCCGCTACAGGAGAAGAAACTGGTGAGTTGGATACGCTGTTGGACAAGGCAGCTGAATATTACTACAAGCAAGTAAATGCCTTAGTAGAACGGATGACCACTTTAATTGAACCCATATTGATACTTATGGTTGGAGTCATTATTGGTGTCATGGTGGTTATTACTTATTTACCTGTATTTTATTTGGGCGCTGCTTTGCAATCGGGGTTGTAATGGATTTCTTGATTTTTTTTACATTAGGTACTTTTGTGGGTAGTTTTTTCAATGTGGTTATCTATCGCATGCCACGTGATGAGTCCATAATTAAACCTAGATCACATTGTCCAGCCTGCAAAACATCCATACCTTTTTATCGGAATATTCCCCTGGTATCTTTTATCCTGCAGGTGGGAAAGTGCGCAAATTGCCAGGGTGCAATATCAATGCAATATCCAGCTGTGGAATTAATAAATGGACTTATTTGGGGATGGTCATTTTTTACGTTACCATTTCCAGAAGCGGTTACTGCATCTTTTCTCAGTTCTATACTTATTGCGATAGCGTGGATAGATGCAAGAATATATATGGTTCCCTTAGATCTTATTGTTGCTGGTGTTATTGTTTTGTTGTTTGCAGTTATTTTTGGTGTTTTATCGTATAGTCAGGTATTATGGGGCATTGCCGCAGGCGTATTATTACCTGGATTCATGATGGGATTAACCTGGCTTGTAACCAGGCGTCAAGGCATGGGTTTTGGTGATCTGCAGTTAGGGTTAATCCTTGGAGCCTGGGTAGGACCGGTCGCAATGATACTGACATTGTTTTTTGCATCATTCCTCGGGCTTGTGGCATGGATAGTAATTTCCATGGTAAAAGGTTTGGATAGGGATAGACCATTGCCTTTTGCGCCTTACCTCGTGTTTAGTGCAATTAGTATTTTTATTGTTAGTGAATATTCTACTACATTAATAGATCAATTGATTATGGTATAATGGTATTACAAGGGTTCAAATGATTTACAAATCCAAAATAATTGTTTTAGTGTTCAGCTTATTGGTTGTGTGTTTTGCTGAGCATGAATTGAAGCGTCTCCCCAATGGGTTTGCTGCTCAAGTGAACAATGAGAAAATAACCTATGTTCTAACGGACTACGAACTTCAGGATATCATAATAAATGGTCAAACATTCAAGAAACCAATAATCCCATTTGGAGGCTTAAATGCTGAAGAAGGTGATCCGGTTTTGCCTACGGTTACAACATTTTATCAGGTTGCACCCAATAAATCATATAGTATTGAGGTCAGCATTCAATCCTCGGAATTTGTTGAAAATATCGATATTGCACCACACCAGGTATGGGATCCGGTGACTACTGATGAAATCACTTTACCATTCAAGCGCAATATAGACTTATATACTTCTGATGAACCATACCCAGAAAAGCAAGCAAGTATTTCACAAACGATTGTTTTTAGGGATTTACCAGTTGTAAAGGTTTCTTTTATGCCTTTTAGGTACCATCCTTTATCTCGTCAACTAGAGATTATTACTTTAGCAGATATAGATTTAGTTGAAACTGGTAATATAGAGCCCCTCCAAATCCCTAATAGAAGATCAAGAGTGTTCGAACCATTATATGAATCAATTGTTGTCAACTACAGTCGATCTACTAATGATGAAGATTATCAAACACCATCAATTCTTTATATACTGCCTAGTAATTCATCCAATCTCATGGCTTACCTGGACATTCTTTTTGAGTGGCGCCATAAATCCGGATATATTGTGAATTATGTTTCAACAAGTACAACTGGCAGTTCAGCCAGTTCAATTAAAAACTATATTAGTGATGCCTATGGTAGTTGGAATGATCCACCAGAATATGTTGCCTTGGTTGGCGATGCTAACGGTAGTTACTCAATTCCTACATATTTTGAAAATTATAGTTCTTATAATGGGGAAGGAGACCATCCTTATTCACAACTGGTGGGTGGTGATATTTTACCCGAAGTAATCCTTGGAAGATTATCTTTTAGTTCAATTACAGAACTGGCAACCATAATCAACAAAACTGTTCAGTATGAAACAAATCCATATGTTAACCAGAATTGGTTTCATAGTGCCTCGATGGTTGGGGATCCATCTACATCAGGTATTTCTACTATAATTACCTGCGAAAATATTAGAGAAATAATGGAATTTCATGGCTTTGACGATGTTCGTACTATTTACAACTCTCCATTTGCATCCCAGATGGTTTCTGATTTAAACGATGGCTTAACTTTCTTTAATTATCGTGGCTACTGGGGAGTAAGTGGATTTGGAAATGGTAATATAAATAGCCTTTCTAATGGGTTCAAGTTACCAGTCGCAACTGTCATTACTTGTGGAACAGGTTCTTTCGCATCAGAGACCAGTATATCCGAAGCATTTGTAAGAGCAGGGACTCCCACCCAGCCTAAAGGTGCGGTTGCCTGTGTTGGTACAGCTACTCTTGGTACACATACAATGTTTAATAATGTTGTAGATATGGGTTTTTATTATGGCATTTTTACAGATGGAATGGAAACTGCAGGAGCTGCGTTGGTACGAGGTAAGCTTAACTTATTTCTAAATTACCCGGACAATCCTAACAATTATGTAAATATTTTCACCCACTGGAATAATTTGATTGGTGATCCTGCACTTAGGATGTGGACCGATATACCGGCAACCTTTACTGTAAACCATGAAAGTGCAATGGCTGCTGGTACAAATTTTATTGATGTAACAGTAATGGATTACTTTAATATGCCGGTAGAAGAAGCATATGTCACCATTCTAAAAGGTGATGATGTAATTTTTGAATCTGCATTTTCAGATGCATATGGACATGTATCCCTGCCCATTAGTACGACTTCAATGGGTGATGTTGATATCACAGTCGTCAAAAGAAATTATATTCCCTACCAAGGACAATTTCAAATTATTGACCAAGCCGTAAATGTTAATGCTATAGAGGGCGGATATACTATTGATGATGATAGTGAGGGAAGTTCAATTGGTAATTCGAATGGAATTGTAAATGGTGGTGAAACTATTGAATTGAATATACCACTTTATAATTATGGAACAGATGAGGCAGAGGGAGTATACTGTAAATTAACAAGCGATGGTGCCTTGGTTACCTTTCTCACAGACAGCTTGTATATTGGATCATTATTAAGTGGAATGACAGCAAATACAGATCAGTCATTTGTATTTGAAGTACAAGCTGGATTAATGGAAAATGATAACCTAGGTCTACGGTTATTTGTAGAAGATGTAAATGGAACAGCCTGGTGGAGTAAAATCGAAGTGTTCAGCTCTGGTAGTCTATTGGAAGCTAATGCAGTTATTGTTAGAGATCACCCTGTTTATGGTAACGATATTCTTGATCCCGGTGAGACTGCTGAATTAGAAATTGAATTGCTTAATGATGGGTCTGTTGTAGCTACTGATTTGACGGGCAGATTGTATTCAAATTTCTCTGGTATAGATATATTAGATGATCAAGGGTACTGGCCAATGATAATAGCAGATGGTATGTCTACCAATAATATGGATCGTTTTGAAATTTCAGCAGCTGATGATGTTATTCCGGGGACAAGGGTTGACCTATTAATTGATCTGGAATCAACCACTGGATTGTCAACCAGTTTAAGTATTCCTTTCCAAATCGGTATTAAGGATGTAGATGATCCCCTTGGACCCGATATATATGGGTACTACGCATATGATAGTGGTGATATTCTTTACTCAAATGCACCGTATTTTAATTGGATTGAGATTGACCCTCTTTATGGTGGTGTAGGTACACAACTTCCACTAAGCGATTATGGAGATAATCAAGATGATGTTACCACTGTCAGCCTACCTTTTACTTTCAAGTTTTATGGAATTGATTATGATCAAATTAGTGTATCTAGTAATGGGTGGATATCAATGGGCAGTACATCTATGCAGTCATTTAGAAACTATCAAGTACCAGGTCCAGGTGGTCCTTCACCAATGATAGCTGTATTTTGGGATGACCTTATGACTACTACCAATGGAGGGCGCGTTTATAAATGGTATGATGAAGAAAACAATCAATTCATAATTGAATGGTCTCGTTTAAGAACTTTTGATAATAATAGCCTGGAAACTTTTCAAGTAATTCTCCGTGATGCACAGCATTATTTTACGCCTACAGGCGATGGTGAAATCTTGATCCAATTTGCGGATTTTAATAATACATCAACTGGGAATTTTGGTTGGGGGCAGATCCATGGGAATTATTGTACAGTAGGATTGGAAGACCATACGGAAACTGTAGGCCTAGAATATACTTTCAATAATGATTATCCGGTTGCTGCTATGCCACTTCAAGATTCAACCGCTATACTATTTACAACCCGGGGTTCCAGTATCCTCCAACGTGGTGATATAAACCAGGATGGATTATTAAATATCATTGATGTACTGACCCTTGTTGATTTCGTACAGACGGGTAATACGGGAACTTTAAATCCGTACCTTGCTGACGTGAATGCGGATGAAATCATCAATTTTCTGGACATGATTAGTATTGTCCGGGAAATAATGGGATTTTAACGAGCAATGATCATATCGCCCCTTGTCCTTCTCGGAACGGTAGTTCTGATCCTATTGATTGCTGGCTATGTTGAGGCATCTAACCATAGACGTATAATTACTGCAATTCCATTGCGGATACATGTGAATGGTACGCGTGGAAAATCCAGTGTTACGCGGCTTATTGCTGCAGGTTTGAGGGCTGGTGGCTTACGCACCTTCGCTAAGACAACAGGTACAGCACCACGAATCATAAACGCGGAAGGTAAAGACAGAATCATCCATAGATTGCGTTCGGCTTCCATAGGTGAACAGATCAAGCTGATGCGTTATTTTGCCAAGGAAAAACCAGATGCTGTTGTGATGGAATGCATGGCGGTACAACCTGAATATCAGTGGATATCAGAACAGAAAATGATAAAATCCCACATTGGTGTTATTACAAATGCTCGACCTGACCATTTGGAAGAAATGGGGCCAACACTTGATGATGTAAGAAAATCGTTGGGCAATTCTGTACCCTATAATGGAAAAGTGGTTTTGGGAGAAAATGCTATGAAAAATACAATTGCACCTATTGCTGAATACCGTAAGACCGAACTTCGCGTTGCGAATGAACAGAACATTAGTGAAGTAGAATTAGCTGATTTTTCCTATTTGGAACATCCCCAAAATGTGGCCGTGGCTCTAGACGTTTGCAATGCAGCAGGCATAAAAACAGACATCGCACTTGCTGGCATGCAAAAGGTTAAGCCGGATCTTGGTGCCCTGGTGGTAAATAAGCTTGATTTTGGGAATGGTCCGATTTTGTTTGTCAATTCCATGGCAGCCAATGATCCAGTCTCAACATTACAGATTTGGAATTTCGTGGAGCACCGATATCCTTTGGAAGGATATACCTGTATTTATCTTAATTGTCGCGAGGATCGACGTAGCCGAACACGCCAATTGCTGCAATTAGTCTATGAAGATATAAAACCAGATCGAAGCATAATTCGGGGACAGAAAGTGGATGCTATGGTGAAAAATATTAAATATCATTCACCCCAAACATCTACAGATATTTTACCAGATACCAAACCAATGGAATCTTCTATTGAATTGTTTAAAAAATTGCCAGAAGATTCACTTTTGTTCGCTATTGGTAACCAGGTTGGATTTGGTCAAGATTTAATCGCTAAACTTATGGATTTCAAGACGGATGGTTGAGATAACTCTAGGACTTGGAATTGCGTTTAGTCTTATTCTTTCTGAGACATTAGGTGTGACGGCCGGGGGTGTAATTGTTCCTGGCTACATTGCATTACATTTACACCAGCCAGACCAGGTTCTAATGACGTTTATTGCTGCAATCATTGTTATTGGAATCGTCAAGTTTTTAAGCAATTTCATGTTCATTTATGGTAAGCGCCGTTTAGTTCTTACACTATTGCTGGGATTTATGGTGGGGTTTATATCCCGCAATCAATTCTTTTCACCTTTGGACACATTTTCCTATGCTGTGATTGGTAATATTATTCCTGGACTTATTGCCAGCTGGATGGATCGTCAAGGCGTGACAAGAACTATTTCGGTTGTGATTATTACAGCAGTCTTAGTGAAGCTGTTGGTAATGTTGTTATCAGGAGGACAGTTAGATGCCTGATAAACCTTTTATTCCTGTAATACAAAAAACTTCTATTCTCCTCATAATGGCTTTTGTTTCTATTGTTGCGTTTACAATAGCATTTTTCTCTAGGGAAGTGATTATTTCCACTACCTATGATATGAAGGTTAATGCGGCCACACAAATGGAAAAGGCTATGGTTATGCTAAAAAACATTCGTATGGAAAAAGGCGTTTTTGTAGATATTGAAAATGATCCCAATGAAACAGGACTAGTTGGAACCCAATTCAGTTTAATAACTACTGATGAAGGCGATCTGGACGCTAAACTTACCACCTTAGATCCAAATTTTTCAGCTGCTATGGTTGAACTTTTAACTAGAGCCGAACTAACTAGTGGTGATACCATTGCAGTTATGCTAACCGGTTCCATGCCGGGTGCCAATATAGCCGTGCTCATTGCTTGTGATGCCATGGGCATTCATCCAATTGTGGTTACCTCCATCGGTGCTTCGCAATGGGGAGCCAATGATCCGGACATGACCTGGTTGGACATGGAGAAGCTATTGTTCGATGAAGGTCTTATTTCAACTCGATCTATTGCGGCTTCAATTGGTGGTCGTAATGACCAAGGTCGATTATTGAGTCCTAAAGGTCGCGAGTTGATAAGAAGAAACATCGCAGAACATGGTTTACCTTTGATCACAGGTGATGGACTTAAAGAAAATATTCAAGAACGAATGGATCATTTTGGTCGTAGAAATTATAAAACAGTTGTGAATATAGGAGGCGGAGTAGCCAGTTTAGGCACTAGTTTTAATTTACGATTATTACCGCCAGGGATTATCTATAGAAAGGATGTTGAAGCAATTTCTCGTAGTGGTGGAATCGATGGGGCAGTAGTCAAGTTCGTCAAACAAAATATTCCACTTATCCATGTGTTGAATATTAAAAATTTAACGGAAGAATTAGGAATGGCCTTTGCACCAATTCCATTGCCTGATATTGGCAAAGGATCTCTTTATGCCGTAGAAAAATATAACCTTACGGTAACCATGTTGAGCTTTTTACTAGTCTCTGGAATGGTTTTTGGAATAGGGTGGAGAAGTCATCAGCAAATTAAACAACGAATGATGGATCATGAACCAGACAGTGTTATTTAGAATCCTATTATTATTTGCAGGATATTCTGCCCTTTCTGCCGAACTCCTTAAACCAACCATCGGTGGTGAAGAAAAAGAAATATTAAAAATTGCTGGAAAACGAAGAATGTATACTATCCTACGACAGGATTCTCTAGTATATCAAGTTAATGGACCCGCTAGAATTGAACTAATCACCCGCTATCCATCCCCCGACAAATCTAACAAAAGTCAACCATTTTCATATCAGTTGGTGATCGATAATGAAGAACCTATAACAATCAACCATCGCTATAAGTTACAGAAAAGCATTCGCTCGGTGCAGCACCCTAGCCATTATTACACCTATTCTGGAAATTACTTTATTAACATTGGGGATGGA
>JBJKZU010000045.1:0-8370 GCA_045569095.1 Fidelibacterota bacterium | reverse complement strand
TTGTAGGTGGCTGCCCACCGCTCAGTCATATAAGTTGAATCACGCATCTCTTCAATCAATTTCAGCACACGTTTGTCTTTCGTTGATAAAGCAGTTTGTGTGTTTTTTTGCAATTTATTTAGTTTGTTGTAAATATATTTACTGATGTAAGGCATAGCAGAAATTTCTTTGCCGGGTTCTTCAAATCTATTTTCCACATCTTGGACATACTCTACATTATCAAATTGATCTAATTGTCTAGTAAAATGGGATTTTTTCGGCACGAGAATTGTGAAGTATAGATCTTTCCTTATTTTATTTATGGCAGCAATAAATTGATTTAGTTCTTTGCTATTATCTTCTATGAAGACCCAATCTAGAAATACACTATGCAAACCTGATTAATTCCTGTAGCAATACGTTTTAATAATCTTACACTCTATTAGCACAAATAGCAATTTCCCAATTTTCATTATTTACCTTGTGTCCAAAGGGTGAGATTAGTCAATGGCTTTTTCCTTTCAGACAACAAAAATGCTGCAGTAAAAATACCAGCAAACATAACAATCTGTCCAATAATACCTGTGTAGTATAAATCAAAAGGTACCTGCAGCCAAGCGGGAAGCAGGCTCTGTTTAGCTAAGACAGTCCATGAGGAAAACAGCATTGTCAATACAACGGCAAACCAAACAGATTTTGCACTACCGCGACGGGTACAAAAACCCAAAAGATACAATCCTAACACTCCACCCATCACGACCGAACCGATAGTATTATATGTGTCCTGCAGCGTTTTTGTTTGCGTCTGGGTTAAAATATAGGCACCAATAATCATCGTGATTGTTATAGCTGTCGCCAGAACCCAAGCTACATGTAAATAATGTTTATCTTCGCGGTCTTTTACCAAGTGACGACGGTAAACATCATGCACGCCCACTGTGGCCATGGCATTAATACTGGAGTCGAGTGAAGACATGGCAGCAGCAATAGCAGCAGCAATAATCAGACCTGCTACGCCAGGTGGAAGATTATTCATGATAAAATAGGGTAAAATATCCTCTGCTTTCTGTGTACCATCCAGCATTTCGGCTGCTGCGGATGTTGGAAACACTTGAAAGAATACGTAAAGAGCAGTACCAAGGAACATGAAGAACGCCCATATAGGTATGTTGATCGAAGATATGTACATTGCTTTGCGGGCTTCTTGCACATTTTTTACAGCAGCATAGCGTTGTATCATATTCTGGTTCGTGACATATTCTTGAAAGAACCAAGATAGTCCCAATAAAAGCATCATAATTCCGGTTTTATTTGCTAGTGAAATCCCCCATGGTACGGGTCGTAGTAAACCATTTTTCAATTCTGAGAAGGTCAATTTATTATTAGCAATAGCAACATCCATGATTTGACTGAGGCCGCCTGGAAGCTGATGAATAATAACACCCAGGCAAATCATACCGCCTGACAGTAATGTGAACGTCTGTATTACATCTGTCCAAATCACCGCTTCTATCCCTCCAATTATAGTGTATAGACCCACTATGAACCCCGCCAATAAAATACTTTGTATTACACTTAGATTTGTAACCTCATTAACCATAAGCGATAGCAGGTAAAGGATCAAGCTGATGCGCACCAATTGTCCAATAAAAAATGTAACTGCACCATACACCCTGACTGATGGACCAAAGCGATCTTCTAAATATTCATAGGCTGATATAATATTATTTCGCTTGAAAAAGGGTAGGAAAAAATAGGCCGTCGTTATAATTACCACCGGCAACATTAAATTTGGTAGAAACCGCAGCCAAGAGGTCTTAAAACTGTCAGCTGGATAGGCAAGGAATGTTACGGAACTGATCGAAGTGCCAACCATGCTAAGACCAATTACCCAACCTGAATATATTCTGCTACCAACAAAATAGTTTTCCGTACTGGTATTCCTTCGGGAGAAATATATACCCATGGAAACAAGCAAAAGTAAATAGGTAATAAGCGTAGTTATATCGAGCCAATGAAATTTCATTCAATCATTGACGATAAAGTTGAATAATGAGATTGTGTATTATATCCCGGTATTAAGTAAATCGTGGATATGAATCACCCCACATAGATTCTCCGGGTCTTCTGCTTCATGCACGAAAAGCGACGTAATACTATGTTCTTCCATGATTTCCAATGCTTTGATAGCCAATGTATTGGTCGCTATTCTTTTTGGTGAATCCGTCATGAGATGTTCCGCAGTCATATTAAATAAATTTTCACCACCTTTTTCAAAACCTCTGCGAATATCACCATCGGTTATGATCCCGATAAGACTACCTGAATCATTGACTACACCCGTAAATCCAAGACCCTTCTCCGATATGATTAATAATGCCTCCTGTATTTTTTTGTCTTTATCAATCAAGGGGATTTCCTCACCTTTATGAAATATTTGATCAACAGTGAGTAAAAGTTTTTTCCCTAACACACCACCTGGATGCAGGATGGCAAAATCTTCTTCCCTAAAACCGCGTGTTTCCATAACTGCTATGGCCAATGCATCTCCGAGAACCAAGGTAGCCGTAGAACTAGACGTTGGGGCCAATCCCAAAGGATCTGCTTCAGATCGTACGCCAATATCAAGATGGAAATCAGACTGCTTTGCTAATGCAGAATCAGGATTCCCAGTGATAGCAACTGTATCCGCACCGATCCGTCTAATGGGTTTGAGGATGTCCAATAATTCATCACTCTGACCACTATATGATATGAGTATACATACATCTTCATTTGCAATCATGCCTAGATCGCCGTGTGCTGCGTCGCTGGCATGGAGAAAAAATGCTGGTGTACCCAGGCTGGCAAAGGTCGCAGCCATTTTGTTGCCAACGTGTCCAGATTTACCAATACCGACCACGATTATTTTCCCCTTACAGCTGGCTATCAGGCGCGCAGCTTGATCAAATGAATCATCTATTGTTTCCAAAAGAGATTCGAGCGCAGATATTTCTTCTGTGATCAGTTTGAGTGCTGATTTATTTGGCATAATTAATCACGTTTAAAATAATGGATGAATTGAACAAATTTCCATATTAATATAATATTAATCACAATCAACCTTTATACCACGGGTAACATATTCAACATAACCACCCTCACAATTTATACCATCTTTAATATTCACTTGAATATCCTTCAACAGTGAAAATATTTCATCATTGGACTTCTCTGGTCTAGCTTCCCACGATTTCAGGTTATAGTTGGTCTGACCCATGAAAAAGAAAATGGATGTTACCATGATGGAACCTGTCAGCATACCCATTAAATATTGTTTCATATCTATCCCCTATTTTAATTAAAATTATATGAGATGTTATTTTCCGGTCCACTAAAATGGTGGCGGATAGTAACAAATAACTTTATAATTATATTGTTATGTATTCGTTTATTCAAATCGGGCAAAATCTGGTTTTCTTTTTTCCATAAACGCCTGCACTGCTTCCGCTGCCTCTGGAGAAGATAATCTGTCAATAAAACTATTAAATTCTTTTTCATTGGTATCCATGATCTTATTAGTGAAATGCTTTTTCATCATGCTTTTTGCCAACCGTATTGGTGTCGGCGGAAGCTCAGCGATTCTCTGAGCTGCGGTCATTGCTGTATCCATCAATTCAGATTGCTTAACTACGGCATTGACAAAACCCATATCATATGCTCTTTTGGCGGTAACCATTCCACCTAGAAGTAAGATCTCAGCTGCATTATGATATCCAACTAATTGAGGCAGTGCGAATGAAGAACCTGCTTCAGGATTCAAACCAAGATTGACAAAAGGCATCTGAAAACTGGCCTCTTCTGAAGCATATACCAAATCACAGTGGATCATCATAGTAGCACCAATGCCTACGGCCAAACCATCAACTGCAGCAATAATAGGTTTACTATATGGGATAAGAACATCCAGAAATTCTTTTGCTGGAAAAACCTTTTTACCAGATGTAGCAAACTCCAGGAACTCTTTCAGGTCATTCCCCGTAGTGAAGTTTCCAGCGGCACCATATATCATTACAGCGCGGACACTGTGGTCATTGACGCCAGAAATTAATGCATCCCGTACAGCATAATACATTTCACCGTTTAATGCATTTTTTTTGTCAGGACGGTCAAACCCTATTTGTAATACTGATTCAGTCTTATTAATTCTTATATAATCGCTCAATGATATTCCTCCCAAAGGTTAATTATTGTTCAATAGTTCAAAACAAGGTACTATTGTTTTTTGAAGTAATAATGAATGAATTGTTTATCCATGGATAAGAAGTTTAACCGCTTTATTTAATTCATGGATTTTCAACCCAGTGAAGAAGAAACTGGTCCAATATCTTTTGTATAAGAATTCTTGTAATTGATATTACAGACTTATTATCCGCATTACTGATTACTTGCCGGTCCTCTATTATGGGCATGAATCCAATCTGATAATACCAGTTTTCTTCATCAACAGACGGATATTGAACCTCAATAGTTGTGGATTCTGATGTTGCTTCAACGGCAACAGCAATTGTACCAGAAACCGTACCATCCTTGTTTTCAAAAGTATGGAACTCTACTGATAATGGATACAAAGGACATTCAGTAAAGTAATCTAATTTTACATTCTGCGGCAACGTTTCAGTTGCTATTGAACGGGTCAGCTTTTCAATCTCATCAAATAAATTATTATCATCTAAACCGTAAATAATCAGCCCAAGACAATCAATTTTTGAAAATCCTCTGTACTTTGCGTTAGATGTTTGATATTGACCATAAATTACATTGGCCAGCAATAGAATTGAGATAACGGACTTCACCTAAACTTGTATGAGTTTTTTGGATTTTGAGGATTATTCTTTATTTTTCCTTGGAAAATTCCCATCCAATTATATTGATTTACTAAGATAATATAATTTTTCAGTTTAAAATTTATAAGAAGTTCGCAAGCCAAATCGACGCGGCAACCCATAATCCTGTTCCAACACACCAATATACCCGTTTTGACCTGTCCAACTGATATATTCCACATCCATCATATTTTGCATCCAAGCAAATATACTCCAGGGGCCCATTTCGAAACCAACGCGGGCATCAACAAGTGTTCGAGCATCATCACGTAACTGATTGAATTCATCTCTACTAGACAATTGATTTTGTTTTTCATCGATAAAATCAGCTTGCAGCTGGGACACAAACATGATATTACTACTTATTGGTAAACGAAAATCAGCTAAAATATTCCAAGTATATTTGGGGAATTCAGAAATTGTATTTCCGGAAAAATCACTATCCATATCAACGAAAGGTTCTTCTTCATCATGCTGCCCATTCCCGTTAACGTCAGTATATTCTTCGCCTTCGTTCCAATAGCCATTAAAATAATTATCACGGAACACATTAAAAACAGCATTTGTTATACCGATACCACCCATAATTGTTAAAGCGTTATTAAGCAACCGAACGGAAACCTCAGTTTCCATTCCTTTTACTAAAGCGCTGGCAGCATTACTAATTGTATAGCCCTCATAAATATCCTGAAAAATAGCCTGCTGCATATTGATATAATCCATTACAAAAATAGCTGTATTTAGATACATTGTATTTTTACGGTTACCAGTTTTGATCCCTAATTCGTAGTTGGTAATGAATTCCGGTTTAAAGGGAATGGCAACCGATTCCCAACTGGATACGTAATCTAGATTAAAACCGCCACTTTTGTATCCTTTTGATATGGTTCCGAATAGATTCGTCTGCGGTGTAGCAGCATACTTAACACTCAAATTGGGAGTTACAGCGTTCCAACTAGCAGTACTGTCAAAATAGCCATCAGGTTCATTATCATGGTCCAGATCTGGTGGAAAGTGGATATATCCAAACGTAGGTAAGCCATCCTGCCTATATGTAAAATCTTTGTTATCTTGACTATATCGCACCCCAGCAGTAAATGTTATTTTTTCATTAAAATGATAATCTGCTGACGTGAAGACCCCCACACTCTCAGTGGAACCGCCGCCATAAGGATGCACGGTTACACCATCATATTGCCGAGCTAGAAACATGGGGATACCAGCGTAGATGTGAAAAAATAAAGGTTTTGGAAAAACCGGTCCATCAAGACTCTCTTCTATATGATAGTAGTATATACCAGCAAGCCAGGAAAAACGTTTATTTGACATCGATTCAAGACGCAACTCAGCGCTTTTTTGTTCACCCAGGTCCGTCCATTTCCCGGTCAACAAATCCAAACCAATTCCATCCTCATCATTAAAATAGCGTCTCTCACCATCACGAAGACCAAAATTTCCAATGAGGTTTAGGCTACTATTAATTTTATATAAAGCATTCAAGGAAATGCTACGTACAAGCCTTTTGCTCCAGCCGGATCTATTATGATTGTATGATTGATTTCCATCATCGGTAATATCACCACCGGTACCTTCAAGATATGGCATATCTTCCGGGTAAACTTTATACAATTCTACAGCGAGAGAATCTAATCGCTGCCTATTAAAATAGGGCACATTACTATCAAAATGCCAGTCGGATACGTGATCACCAATCTGTGTATTATATTGACTAAAATAATCATAACTTAGATCAACCGTTAGTTTTGGTGATGGCAAGGCACGTAAAGCATAACGAATACCAATGTTATCCTTATAAATATCATCACTTTCAGCATATTCACTGGCATTGATTTGATGGGCATTTAAATCAAACGAATTCAGTGAAAGTCGCTGATAAATTTTATCAGTTAATTGAAAGTTTGTTGTTGCCTTGATCTGCCGGTGTCCAGCATTTCCGCTTTCAACTCTTACAGAACCAGATCTGCCAGGCTTTGGTTTTATTGTTATTAGATTAATTACTCCAGAGATGGTATTGCGACCAAATAACGTACCTTGAGGTCCACGTAAAAATTCCACACTTTCCAAATCAGCTACATCCAAAACAATAAAATCGGGTCTTCCCATTACAATACCATCAAGGAAAACGCCTTCATTTGCTGCCATTCCAGGATTTCTGGCACCACCAGCTATTCCGCGTATATTAAAATTATCAACAGAAGGGTTTTCCCGTACAAATACATTCGGAACCATTACTGTTAAATCCTCTATCGAAGTTGCTCCCATATCCTCTATCGTCTCCTTACGCATCGCCACCATAGAAATTGGCACTTCCTTAATCCTCTCTTCCTTCTTCCGGGCCATTACCTTTACTTCCTGGCCAAATAGGTTGCCCTGCTCCAATACAATCGTTAAATCCGTAAGTGCAGCACCAGTCTGATAGGTCTGTCGAAAAGAAGAATAACCGATGTATGAGACCACTATTACAAAATCACCTTCTGGTTCATACTGAAAAGTAAAACGTCCTTCACTATCTGAGGCACTTCCTATGTTAGTACCCTCTACCATTATATTTGCACCAGGCAATGAACGTCCATCCTGATCGGTTACAACGCCATTGACATCTACTGCTATAAGCAGATTGCCAATACAAAGAAATGCAGTCAGCTGAATTTGGATATATGCTCCCAATTTTCTCATATTGATGCTACCTCCCTGATGATTGCCAGAAAATAAACTATGATCATTGAATAAAATATTCAATCTATTATAAACAAAATTCTGCCAGAAGGTTGATATTAAAATATTAATATTAATTATTCGTTTTCCACTACTTCATAATTACAGTCTTATCTATCATTCTTTGAATGGATACTTCCGCATTTAGCTTGGCGACATCCGCTATTTTAATCCAGCTCACATCATGCGATTCATCACTAGTAATTACTGCTTCTTTAGCAGGGTCAGCTTCAATTAAAAACCGGACATCATAATGCAGATGGACAAGTTCAGAATTATTTTGTGGAAATTCGTGTATATCCAGATCAAATATTTCTTCACTTAAAATCTTAAATTGTTGAATTCCAGATTCCTCTTTTGCTTCCCGTAAAGCGACTTTGAGTAAATCACTTTCCCCATCAACGTGCCCACCTAATTGTAGCCACTTCCCCAGTTTTTTATGATGAGTCATTAATATCCTAGATTTATCAGGACTGACAATCCAAGCGGAACCGGTAAAGTGGCCATTATAATTGTTACGCAAGAAATAGCCAGTTTCTTCATCAAGAAATTTTAACATATCATTCGGAGCCATTTCTTCTGGGTAAGTTTGGGCATAATGAATGATTAATTCTTTTAAGGATTTCATCTTAATATAATTAATTCAACAGTCTCTTCCTTAAAGAAAAAACCCCGCTAGTGGGCGGGGCCTGATAATCAATCAACATATTTTTTCAGCACCAAGAAAATGTAACGATATATATTCTTGATCACCAACTACTCAACTATCATGAGGTTGCGATGAGACATT
>JBJKZU010000044.1:0-29520 GCA_045569095.1 Fidelibacterota bacterium | reverse complement strand
AATGATGGTGCAACTGCGGCAAGATCTTTATTAAGAATATCCTGGCTTTTATACCAGTAATCATCACTTTCTTCGCTAAATAAAACCTTTAAGGAATCCAATGCACGTTTGTGCTTTTTCCGTACTTTATTAGCGCGTTTTTCAAATGTACTATCAATATATGCAGGATAATAATTAACAAATACGACACCACCATTTTCTTTGATAGCCATTAATTGTGCATCATTTAAATTTCGAAAATGGGGGCAAATATTATATACTGAAGAATGAGATGCTATGATTGGATGGACAGTAGTTTCAAGAATGTCATAAAATGTTTTTTCACCGCAATGGGATACATCAATAATTACACCAAGTTCATCGCACTTCTTGATAACATCTTTTCCAAATTTGGTCAGACCTCGAAATGGTAATACACTTTCCGATGTCTCATCTTTTGCTGATGTTGCCCAGTCAGTTGAATTATTCCAGGTGATCCCTAAATAACGCATCCCACGATTATAGAAATGCTGCAATTTATCCAAACTATTTTCCAATGGGTGTCCGCCCTCCATGCCTATCATTGCAGATATCTTACCATGGGCATCATTTACTAATAAATCATTAAATGTGAATGGTATGGCTATTTTGTCAGATGCGCGGGTACATATGTCTTCCAGAGCATCAATCATTCTATTCGCTTGATCATAAGAACCAACGGGTACATACTCATCTGGGTTAACCCAGATGGCAAATACTTCTAAATCAATACCGCCCTCTTTTAAACGGGGTAAATCTGTATGACCTTTATCTGATCTAGTTAAAATATTTTCGCCATTAAGAACACGGCCCAGAACATCATTATGGGTATCTGCTACATACGATTCGTAATGAAAGGCCATTTGATCATTTTGGCAGGCAAAAACAATGATAGCCCCGATTATTACTATTCTGAGATTATTCAAGCGTATTGGTTATCTAATCAAATCTACAATGATTGTGTCCGTCCACCATCAACAGGTAAATTAATACCATTAATGTAAGCTGCCTGGGGAGCAGCTAAAAAAACAACGGTAGATGCAGTTTCATCAGCATCAGCAAACCTGCCCGTTGGGATAGAGTCTTCCATTGCCTTGGTAACTTCAGCGATGCTTTGACCTTTTTTTTGTGCAATATTTTTTATCAAAGATCGTAATCGAGCGGTATCAGTGAAACCAGGCAATATATTATTTACAGTTATTCCAAATCTACCCACTTCTGCTGCCAAAGTTTTTGCCCAACTGGCTACAGCACCGCGAATTGTATTTGAAACACCCAAGTCAGGGATCGGTTGTTTAACGGAAGTGGAAATAATATTGATTATTCGCCCATAAGACCCTGCTTTCATTCCAGGTATTAATGCCTTTGCCAGATTGTGATTATTTATTAAATGTCTGTTGAAGCCTTCTATATATTCTTCAGGAACAGAATCCAAAACCGGACCTGGTGCCGGTCCACCCGAATTATTTACCAAAATGTGGATGGGGCTATTTTCATTTACAAAATCTTTTACTTTATTGATAAGAACATCTGAGGAATTAAAATCTGCGCAAATAAAGCTATGAGCTTGTTTATCATTGACATCTAATTCATTAATTACCAATTTTAGACTGTCCTCATTCCTCGCAGCTAATGTTATGGACGCACCGCACGCAGCTAATTTTAATGCAGCTGCTTTACCGATACCTTGCGTACTACCGCAAACAAGTGCTTTTTTTCCTTTTAAGTCTATGTTCATTTCTTAAACACCTATAGTAATTCTAGTCCCATTCAAAGCTGTTTACCTTTTTTGAATTAATATCTATTTCCACAGAATTAAAATCATCCAGTGATTCAATAAAATAATATAATACCTTGTATTTTCGAGAATCAGCCACCCAAACAGAATCAGGCAATCCTAAGATACCAAATACTTCTGCTTCTTTTGGTTCTTCTTTTAAAAATTCCCAAACATCATACTGTGTAAGCATGCCGTTGGATAGTGGTGATGAAACATCCAGCGTCGGGTGAGATAATTTTGTTGGAGTCGGTGAAAGTAGTGTTGGCGGCTTCGTGCAGGATATTATTAACATAAAGATAAGAATATAATAAAATCGCATACCCTAAAATACAGTTTGGATTAGGTTGAATCAACTGGATGAATAAATACGTTTTGCGATTATTGGTGCTATTTCATCTGTAAATTGCGTAAAAAGGAGGATACAAATGAATAAAGAAAGATTTTACACCGATAATGATTTTTTAAATAGTCCTGATGGCAGAACTATCAGAATTCTCTCAGAATACTTTGGTCCTTTTCAGCGCCTTAGAAAAAATAACATCAAGGACACCATCGTATTTTTTGGGTCAGCCAGATTAAAGTCAAGATCCCAAGCAAAGAATGCCCTTGCCAATAAGTCGAAAAATATTTCTACTAATAAAATTGCTGAACTGAAACGTGACTTGGAAATGAGTAATTATTATGAAGCAGCACGGGAATTAGCATTTAAACTAACAAAATGGAGTAAGGGATTAAAAAATCAAAAAAGACGATTTATAGTTACATCGGGAGGAGGGCCAGGAATAATGGAGGCTGCAAACAGGGGCGCTAAGGAAGCAAAAGGACTCACCCTTGGTCTGGGCATAACCCTACCTAAAGAACAAAAGTTGAATCAGTATATACCCAGAGATCTAGGTCTCATTTTCCATTATTTCTTTATGCGTAAATTTTGGTTTTTATATCAGGCAAAAGCTATGGTTATTTGGCCTGGAGGTTACGGCACCATGGATGAGTTGATGGAATCACTTACGTTGATTCAATGCAAAAAACTGCGAAAAAAGATTCCTATAGTACTGTATGATAGGGAATTTTGGAATAATGTGATTAATTGGAATTATTTGGTTGAAAAAGGTGTTATTTCAAAAAATGACTTGAATCTTTTTCAGTTTTGTGATTCTGTGCCAGAAGCATTCAATTTTCTGACAGATAATATAACTAAAACACACATTCAGGGACCTAATTTTTAGATTATTAATTTAAATTTACTATTCTCTATCAGGGACCGGATCGTAACCAAAAGCGCCCCAGGGATGACACTTACTGATACGCTTTATGCCTAGCCACAGACCTTTAAATGGTCCCCAAATTTTTAGCGCTTTAATCATATAATAAGAACATGTAGGATCAAACCGGCAGGATCCTGGAAATAATGGTGAGATTACAATTTGATATATTTTAATCGGTAAGATCAGAATAAATGTTATTATAGTGCGGCATATCTCAAGCATATTCACATACTGATTTATTTAATCCCATTGATAAATCATAAAATATCCTGTTAAATAACAATAAAATACATTTATTTGTAAAACATCCGATACAAAAACAGACCATTTATTTGCTTGTTAAAAAACAGTATATAAACTAAACTAGACTGACCGGTCGGTTTAGAACATGGATGTTAGAAAACAAGATTTAAGAAAAAACCAAATTTTAGATGCTGCCATGGAAGTAATCACTCAGCATGGGTATGAGAATAGCCGTATGGATGATGTGGTGAAATCTTCAAATATGAGTAAGGGTGCTATTTATTGGTATTATAATAGCAAAAAAGATATTTATCTCGATCTTGTAAACTATTGGGTGTTACGCTATAGTGATATGGTTAGCAAAATTTTGGAAAAAGATCAGAAAGCTTCACACCAGCTGAAAAAAATATTTAACTATTTTATTGATGAATATGAAAAAGATCCAGAACCATTTAAAGCTTTGACTGAATTCTGGTCTATGGCACAAAAGGACAAGGATTTTCGTAAAAAACTACAAAAAGTATATGGCGCCTTTTTGGACGTTATCGAATCAATAATTTCCAATGGAAAAAAATCAGGTGAATTCAAAAACCTGGATACCCGCATTGCTGCTCTATCAATTATGATGAATATTGAAACAATTAATTGGTTTACTCTTTTTGATGAGCACGGTGTGAGTGCCAGAGAATATTTTAGTACATTAACAGACTTCATTCTTTCAGGACTATTAAAAAAATAAGAGGGATATTTTAGATATGGAACAACCAAAACAAATCACAGAGACTGGCGGAAGATTTTTAGTTACACCTATCACCGATACAAATATTTTTACCCGGGAAGATTTCACAGAAGAACAACGTGAAATCCAAGAAATGGTTCAAGGTTTTTGTAAAGAGCACATCGCTCCGGTTAAAGAAGATTTAGAAAAAAAGGACAAAGACTTAACCTTTAGCTTATTGCGAAAAATTGCTGAACTCGGATTACTTGGTATTACTGTTCCAGAAAAATATGGCGGTATGGAATTAGATAAAATAACAGGAGCAATAGTTGCCGAAGCATCCTCTTATTCTGAATGCTCATCTTTTGTTGTAACCTGGTCGACAAATTTAGGTATCGGATCATTACCAATTATATGGTTTGGCACTCCTGCGCAAAAAGAAAAATATTTACCAAGATTGATTGATGGTACATGTATTGGTGCTTACGGTTTAACTGAACCATCAGCAGGATCAGATGCGCTTTCCGCAAAAACGACTGCTGTACTTTCTGAAGATGGGAAGCACTACATTTTAAATGGAGAAAAGGTTTTTATTACCAATGGGGGCTGGGCTGATGTCTTTACGGTATTCGCGAAAGTAGACGGCGAAAAATTTACTGCCTTTATTGTTGAAAAAGATACGCCGGGGTTTACACAGGGTCCTGAATATGATAAAATGGGGATGAGGGGATCATCAACAACACCATTGATTTTTCAAAACGCTGAGGTACCGGTTGAAAACCTTCTTTACGAAGTGGGCAAAGGACACCACATCGCCTTTAATGTATTGAATATGGGTCGTTTTAAGATGTCTGCTTCATTACTTGGAGGGTCAAAGTTAACTACGAGCGCCTCTATTGAATATATTCTGGAAAGGCGTCAATTTGGTAAGGCAATTGCACAATTTGATACTACTATTGGAAAAGTAGCCGATATGGTCGTTGAAACATTTTCCGCTGATTGTATGACATACAGAACGATCGGCATGATCCAGGATGCAGTTGATGAACTTGATAATACAGATCCCAACTATTATATCATGATGGGTGAAGCCATGGAAAAATATGCTATTGAAAGCTCAATGGCCAAGGTGTATTGTAGTGAACTAAACGGCAAGGTCATTGATAGCGGATTACAAATGATGGGTGGTTATGGATTCATAGAAGAATACACCATGGCAAGGTTATACCGTGATTGCCGGATCGATCGCATCTGGGAAGGTACTAATGAAATAAATAGACAAATTATCACCGGTTACATGATGAAAAAGGCGCTGATGGAAGAACTACCCATACAAGGCGCAATTAGGGAAATCGAACAATATATGAATAATGGTAAACTAGAGACAGATAGTGAAATACTGTTTGCTGAAAGCAATGTAGTTGAGACTAGCAAAAGACTTGCCCTATTTTTGCTGAATGAAGGTATCTGCGAATTCGGCCAAGATCTAAAGCACCAGCAACAGATTGCCGATATTCTGGCTAATATTTTCATAGATATCTATGTAGCTGAAAGTACTGTTTTGCGAGCAAAGAAAATGCTAGGGAATCCAAAAATCTCCAAAAGTGTTGAAGGTGTTGCAAAAATATTTGTGGCAGAAATGGCCCAGAGAATGGTTCAACTCGCTGAAACAGCATTAAAAGGTATTTATAATGGTGAATTATCACCACTGATGCATGAAAGCCTTAATGCGTTTCGTTCACGAATGTATTTGCCGACTAACACTATTGGATTGAAAAGAGAAATTGCAGCATATGCATATTCCAAAAAAAGCTATCCGTATTAGGAGAAAAATATGAGTAATAAATCAGTAATTATTGATGGTGTCCGATCACCGATTGGTTCGAAAAATGGCAAAATGATTGGTATGCGTCCTGATGACATTACAGCACAAGTTGTCAAAGGCCTATTAGAACGAAATAAAGAAATAAAGAATGAAGAGATAGAAGATGTAGTTGTTGGCTGCGCCTTTCCTGAAGGTCCTCAGGGTATGCTGATTGGTCGTAGTGTAGCCATTTTAGCTGGTTTACCAGTATCAACAGCGGGAAAAGTTGTTAACAGGTTTTGTGGTTCTTCCATGGATGCACTGCATCAAATCTCTACCGCCATCGAAAGTGGTGATATTGATGTTGGTATTGCAGCTGGTGTAGAAGATATGTTTTCTGTGCCGCAAGGTGGCTTCGCTCCTGATTTCCATCCTGAGCTAGCAGAACAGGAATATTATATTGGCATGGGTGAAGGCGCTGAGATATTGGCCGAGAAGGGCAATATTTCCCGGGGAGACCAGGAAGATTTTGCCATTAATTCCCATAAAAAATCTTTGGTTGCAATTGCAGATGGAAAGTTTGATAATGAATTGATCTCTATTGATAAATATGGTGAATGTATTATTGACACAGATGAAGGACCCCGAGAACCAGATGTTGATAAGATCAAGAGCTTAAATCCAGCATTTATTGTAAATGGTACTGTAACAGCTGCTACAAGTAGTCCATTTTCAATTGGCGCAGCGGCTCTATTGCTTACCAGCGATTCTTTTGCTGAAAAGTGTGGATTAACAGCACGGGCGGAAATTGTGAGTCGAGCTGTAGCTGGTGTCGATTGGCGATTATTTGGTACAGGTCCAATTCCGGCAACAGAAAAAGCTCTGAAAAAGGCGGGTTTAACCATGAATGATGTAGAAACCATCGAATTAAACGAAGCATTCGCAGCCCAGTCACTTTATTGCATCAATGAAGGCAATTGGGATATTGAAAAGATTAATCTAAATGGTGGTGCAATTGCCCTGGGACATCCTCTCGGCTGTTCAGGAGCGCGTATTACAACGACCCTGATTAATGTAATGGAACAGCTAGATACACAATTGGGCCTAGCAACCATGTGTATTGGTACTGGTCAGGGAATTGCCACAATCATTAAAAGATAACTTGGTTTGAAAATTAAAGAACCATTCAGTGCTGTTTCCCATGCTATCGGTGCAGTACTTGCCATATTGGCTTTAATCCTGTTGATCCGTGAATCTATTGACCCCATTAAACCCTGGCATATTGTAGCGTTTTCTGTTTTCGGTTCTGGAATGTTTCTTTTATATACAGCAAGTGCAATTTACCATTGGCTTCCTGTTGCTCCAAAATATGTAAAATGGCTGCAAACGATGGATCACGCCATGATTCATGTGCTAATCGCTTCAACTTATACTCCTGTATGTCTTATTCCTTTACGAGGAGTTTGGGGTTGGAGTTTATTAGGGATGATCTGGAGTTTGGCCATCTTTGGCATTCTACTAAAGATCTTTTGGAAAAATCTTCCGGACTGGTTCTCAGTAACATTTTATATTTTTATGGGTTGGTTGTCAGTAATCGCTATTTGGCCCATGATCCAAACCCTGCAAATAGGTGCGTTGGTATGGATTTTTATTGGCGGATTTTTCTATACTATTGGGGCGATCATCCATGGCCTAAAAAAACCCAATCCAATACCTAACGTTATTGGTGCACATGAAATATTCCATTTATTTGTATTGCTTGGCAGCGCAGCACACTTCTGGGTCATGTACAACTACATCACGAAATTTTCTTAATATTAATCCGAGGATAATCTAATGAGTAATAAAATTGAAAAAGTGGCGGTTTTAGGAGCAGGTACTATGGGAGCTCAAATTGCTGGGCATCTAGCTAATGCTGGCATACCATCCTGTTTATTTGATATATCCCAGGAACTTGCTGAAAAAGGAGTAGGCATCCTTACATCACTTAAACCAGCACCTTTATATAAACCAAAAAATATAAAGTTAATCGAAGCATGCAATTATGATCAACATCTTGAAAAAATAAAAGAGGTTGATTGGGTATTAGAAGCAGTTGCCGAGAATCTTGAAATAAAGCACAAAGTATATAATAATATAATGGACTTTATAAAAAATACGACAATAGTAAGCTCAAATACTTCAGGCATACCATTAGCAGATTTGACAGAAGTTATGCCAGAAGATGTAAAGAAAAGATTTCTTATCACCCACTTTTTTAACCCGCCCCGATATATGCGTTTGTTAGAACTGGTTAGGGGACCAAATACGTCCGATGATATTTATAATAATATGGCTTCTTTTGGAGAAGATATTCTTGGTAAAGGAATTGTACATGCTAAGGATACGCCAAATTTTGTTGGTAACCGTATTGGTGTCCATGGGGGCAATAATGCTGTTAGGCTCGCAATCGAAATGGGCCTCACTTGTGAGGAAGTTGATAAACTAAGCGGGACAATTGTTGGCCGCCCTAAAAGTGGAATTTTCCGTACGACTGATATTGTCGGCTTAGATGTCCATGCCAGCGTTTCAGCTACCAGTTATAATAATCTACCAGATGATGAAGCGCGTGATATACTGCAAGCTCCCGAAATCCTCAAAATATTAATTGATTCTGGCCGGCTTGGCCAAAAAACAAAAGCGGGCTTTTATAAAAAGACAGATGATGGTATTCTATCTGTTGACCTCAAGACAGGCGAATACGGACCACAGAAACGAGTGAGGTTCGACGGATTTCGTCTGGCCAAGGATCGTCAAAGTGTAGGTGAACGTTTAAAAGCGCTAACTTTAAGCGATGATAAAGCAGGGAAATATTTTTGGGAAACAACCTCAGACTCACTCATCTATGCAGCAAATCGTATTCCTGAGATTAGTGATGATATTGTCAATGTAGATAATGCCATGAAATGGGGTTATGGTTGGGAACTGGGTCCTTTTGAAGCCTGGGATGCTATTGGTGTAGAATCATCAGTGGAACGCATGACCGCATCTGGAAAAAAAGTACCAAAATGGGTATCTGATATGCTGGATTCAGGTCAAAAAACCTTCCACTCAATAAAAAATGGAACAAGGTATTATTTTGATATTGGTAACAATTCTATGGAACCAGCACGCCAAAAGGAAAAATCTCTTAATCTGATACTGGAAAAATCTGCTGGGAATCTTGTAAAGCAAGGCTGGAGTGCTAGTTTAGTTGATTTGGGTGATAGCGTTTTGTGTTGTGAATTTCACTCCGTATTGCAATCAACATTGAACCCGATAGATGGATCCATGATCCAAATCTTTGTAGATGGGCTGGATCTTGTTGAAGCAGGAAAATACAAGGCCATGGTTATTGGACACCAGGGACAAAACTTTTGCGCCGGAGCAAACTTAAACGGAATAATACAATATTGTGAAAATAACGATTATGATACTATTGCTGCGCGAACCAAAATACTACAAGATGTAACCCAGCGAGTTCGTTTCTGCAAGGCACCTATCGTAGCTGCACCATTTCATCTTGCTTTGGGTGGTGGGTTTGAGCTTGTAGCCCCCGCTGCGCACAGGGTTGCTCTTGGTGAATTATATATTGGTGCTGTCGAAGTTGGCGTTGGGTTGATTCCTGGTGCAGGTGGAAATTTGCGCCTAGTACTAAATCTTATGGATAATTCTGGAACAGGTGGACGAATCAACACATTCCAAATTACTCAGAAAGCATTTGAAACAATTGGGTTTGCAAAGGTTGCAACGAGTGCTGAAGAAGCAAAGCATTTAGGTTATCTCTTGAAAACGGATACAATAATACTTAATAATGATCACCGTATTTGGGCAGCCAAACAAAAAGCTCTTGAATTAGTAGATGATTATAAACCACCCAAATATAGAGATGATCTTAAACTCCCTGGTGCTGGTGGTAGAACTGCAATGGCTGCAGCTCTAAAAGGATTTAAGGTTCAAGGAAAAATATCGGATCATGACGAATTTATTGCAAATAAATTAGCTTACGTACTTACAGGCGGAGATAAAGCAGGTCTCACAAAAGCAGTCGATGAACAATATCTTCTAGATATTGAAAGAGAAGCCTTTGTTTCATTGGCTGGTGAAAAACTTTCCCAGGACCGAATCCGTTTTATGCTTAAAACAGGCAAACCATTACGTAACTAAACATGGTTCATCGCCGCAATTTTCTTAAACAATTTGGAGCTTTCTCTTTAGCATTTTCTGGGCTCGGACAGATGTTAGGAAAAGCAGCGAATTTAAATGGCCTTCTTGAACAAACTAACGGCCAAGGTTATGGCCCGCTACAAAAAGACCCTAAAGGTATTCTTGATTTACCCAAAGGATTCTCCTATACAATTTTTTCAGAATATGGGGAGGAAATGGATGATGGTCTACTTGTACCTGCAGCCCATGACGGCATGGCCGTTTTTAATGGCTCAAATGGTAACCTTATAATTATTCGTAACCACGAACTAGGTGGCGAAGCACATCTTGAAGGTGGACCATTTGGCCCGAACCTTGAATTACTATCCAAGGTCGATAATAACCTAATATACGATACCGGTCAAAATGGGATTCCTGGTCAAGGAGGAACTACCACAATAATTTATAACCCAAGACGGCAACAAGTTGTTAGACAATTTCTGAGTTTAGCAGGGACTACGATTAATTGTGCTGGTGGACCTACTCCTTGGGGAAGTTGGATAAGTTGTGAGGAAACTGATATACAAGCTGGAAAAGATTGGAAAAGAGACCATGGTTATAATTTTGAGGTACCTGTAACTGAAAAACCTGGGTTAATCGAACCAGTACCCATTAAAGGCATGGGTCGTTTTTCACATGAAGCGGTAGCTATTGATCCAAGAACTAGTATTGCTTACCAGACTGAAGATGAAGGCAATAGTCTCATTTACCGTTTCATACCAAATGTGCCAAATAAAATGCACAAAGGTGGAGTACTGCAGGCATTAGTATTTAAACCAAAACTTTCTATGGATACAAGAAATTGGAAAAAACCCACAGTTTTGAAAAAAGAATTATATGAAATTGAATGGATTACACTAAAAGACTCGGATAGTCCCAAAAATGATCTGAGGATTAGAGGTCATGAAGCTGGAGCGGCTATTTTTGCTCGTGGTGAAGGCATGTGGTATGATAAAGGTAAAGTATATTTTACGTGTACTTCGGGTGGAAAAAAGAAACTGGGACAAATTTTTATTTATCATCCCAGTCCTTTTGAAGGTCGGTCAGAAGAAAAAGATAATCCAGGTAAGCTTGAACTATATTTAGAACCGCAAGAAAGTGATGTTATGGATATGTGTGATAACATAACTGTCGCGCCATGGGGTGATTTGATTATATGTGAAGATGGTCGTGGAACAGATTACTTACTTGGTGTAAGGCCAGATGGCACACCATATAAACTGGCTAGGAATGCTTTGAATAATAAAGAATTTGCCGGTTCTGTTTTTTCACCAGACGGTTCTATCCTTTTTGTTAACATTCAATTACCAGGGCTAACCTTAGCAATTACTGGTCCCTGGCGAAGCTAAGTTTCCATTTCAAGCAATTCTGTTAATAATTTGTTTATTTCAGTATAATAATTTTTCCTGATACTTTATCTAGATGGGATTATTAAAAATCTTCTGGCTATTGCTATCTTCCTTTGGAATCATGTTTGCTATACTATCCTGGTTACAAGAATCAAATTTAATTCCAAGCGATTTGGGTTTTTATAAAGGACTTTTTGCATTAATATTAGGATTGTTACTTTTTTTTACGGTTCCAAACAGAATGAGTAGATAATGGAAACACCACTAATAGTATATAACCACACAGAATACAAAGACTTACCATCTGAATTATATAACAAAGAAAAATATAGACTGCAGGTTGAATTGCTGAAGATGCAGGAATGGATGATTAAAGAGAAGAAAAAGATAGCTATCGTTCTTGAGGGTCGTGATGCTGCTGGAAAAGGATCTACTATTAAGAGATTTATTCAACACATGATGCCCAAAAAAACAAGGGTTGTCGAATTAGGGGTTCCTACAAGTAAACAGAATAGGAATTGGTTTAGTACCTATAAAAAGTACTTACCAAATGATGGGGAAATTGTATTCTTTGATCGCTCATGGTATTCTCGTGCTGTTATCCAGCCCACGATGGGTTACTGTTCAAAAAGTCAGTACTACTATTTTATAAACAATGTTAATGATTGGGAAAAAAGATTAATTAATGATGGTTTAATATTATTCAAATTTTATTTATCTGTATCACAAGAAACACAAAAGTATAGATTTTTCTTAAGACAAAGCAGTGAATTAAAATATTGGAAGGTCACGGATAATGATCTAAAAGCAATGGAACATTGGCATCTCTACACACGCTACAAAGAACAAATGTTTGAACAAACCTCTACGGATCATGCTCCTTGGATTTTAATTAATAGTGATAACAAAATGATCGCCCGTTTAAATACCATGCGCTACGTTTTGAAAAGAGTAAATTATACAGACAAGAAAAAGGTGAAAGCTAAACGCTATTTTAAAGAACTCAAAGATTACCAAATCACAATAAAAGGTGTCAAATTCGAAAATCTGACTAAAGAACAATACGAATTTCTTTTCAAGATTAAAGCACACGAATAAAATAATTGCACATAAGATAATTAATCTATTTAATTGATTTTGTTTACAATTTATTGATTTTTAAATACCGGTTCTAATAAATAATATCTTGTTAAAATTATAAAATGCTCATCTGGAGTACCTGATTCCATTAATAATTAATTAATAGACAATACTATTTTGGCTAACGATAGATATAATACTCTTTTGAAGATTTTTGGTGTGTTTTGCGCACTTTATTTATTCTTGGTAGGGATTAATGGTCTTTCCATAGGTATCAAATACCTTGGCGGAGATTTTGCAAAAACAGTAATGACAACAACAAGTAATCCGTTTATCGCATTATTTATTGGCATTTTGGCCACGACCCTTTTTCAAAGTTCTTCTACAACCACTTCACTTATTGTCGGAATGGTTAGCGGAGGAGCGCTGACACTCTCCGGTGCAGTCCCTATGATAATGGGTGCAAATATTGGAACTACAGTGACTAATACCGTTGTTTCAATCGGTTATGTCAATCGTGATAGTGAATTTCGAAGGGCATTTTCCGCAGCAACAATTCATGACTTTTTCAATTTACTATCAGTAATAATCCTATTTCCATTAGAGATTGCGTTTGGGATTATTGAAAAATCTGCCATGGGGCTTGGTAAGCTACTTTTTAGTAATATTAGTTCAGATGAAGTATTTAATAGTCCTATCAAAAAAGCTATTAAATGGGGGGCGAAACAAATAGAAGCTATCAGTTTTGAGAGCAACACCCTTTTAATAGGAATAAGCGTTTTACTTACATTTTGTATGCTATTTGTAATCGTTAAATTACTTAGAAGTTTGGTTCTTAGCCGGGTAGAACAATTTTTTGATATGTATATATTTACCACTCCTTTAAGAGCAATCCTTTTTGGTATTCTATTAACTATTATGGTACAAAGTTCATCAATAACTACTTCTACAGTCATTCCATTAGCCGGCGCAGGAGTTCTAACCCTTCGACAAATATATCCCTTTACCTTAGGAGCAAACATTGGAACAACAGTAACGGCGTTGTTGGCATCATTAACGCTTAATGTCACTGCATTGATTGCGGCCTTCAGTCATCTAATTTTTAATATGTTTGGTATTATAATTATTTATTTAAATCCAATGTTACAAGATATACCAATGAAACTTGCGGAATGGATCGCTGGTGTGGCATTAAAAAACAAGATACTACCAATTATTTATTTACTAATAATATTTTATGGAATACCATTAATAATTATTATTCTAGGGAGTTAATCTATGTCAATATTTACAGATCTATTAAGTGTGTGGCGTAAAGAGGATCTACTTTCCCAGGCATGGGATGAATCATTACAAATGTTAGATCTATCGCATGTTATGTTTTATAAAGCAGTAAAGAAATCAAAAAAGCAGGAAAACCTTTCTGTGTTGAAAACACTTAAAAACCGTGATAAAGAAATAAATTCTTTTCATCGGGAAGTCCGTAGAAAAATTATTACCCATTATTCACTTGAACAAAGTAAACATGATGTAACTAGTTTAATGGTTCTGGTAAATATGATTGTAGATATTGAACGAATCGGTGACTATTCAAAAAATATTCTTGATCTGGCAATTAATTATCCAGATGCCCTAAATACAAAACATCTTCATAAAGATCTATATGATATAGAAAATGCAGTTAAAGAACGCTTTGATCTTACAATAGATGCTGTTAAAACACAGGATGTGATAATCGCACGTAAGTTACTGAAAGGTTTTAAAGAAAAAGTAACTGGGGCATCAGATAGAATAGTTAACAATATAATTGCAGGAGATCTGGAATTCGAATCTGGGTCAGAAGCAGCCGCTATAGCTTTATATGCTCGTTACCTTAAGCGAATAGGTAGCCATTTAAAAAATATTACTACTACAATCGTAAACCCTATTGATTCAATTGGGTATAAAATAAAAAAATAATTGGATAATCATTAGGGGCTAATTGTTGTAATACCAAAAGTAAAGGTAGACCCCTTTCCTTCAAGACTATCAACATATATGTTTGATCCATGAGCTTCAATTATATGTTTTGAAATCGCTAGCCCCAAGCCTGTTCCACCCTTTCTTCTATCCCTTGCTTTATCTTCCCGATAAAATCGCTCAAAAATTCGATTGATTGATTTTCTTGATATACCAATACCTGTGTCCATAATTGAAAAAACTAATTCGTTATCACGACGTATAACCTTTATTCTGATATGCCCCCGATCAGTATATCTCATTGAATTGGATAATAAATTATCGACAACCTGTTCTAACCGACCCTTATCACCGTAGATGAATAAATTTTTATCAGGTACTTCCAGTTGTATTTTTATGTTTTTATTACTATTTCTCTGCTGAGCATCTTTATGTATATCATTTAACAAAGTATAAATATTGAAATAATCATAATTCATTTGTAATTCGCCAGTTTCAATCCTGGATATTTCCACCAAATCCGTAACTAATTCTTCTAATCGTTTTACATTTTCCAGTGCTCTTTTAAGAAAATCGATATTTACATTTTCGTCCTTAATAGCACCTTCAAGAAGTGTTTCGATATAGCCAGAGATGGATGAAATAGGGGTTTTTAACTCATGCGTAACATTCCCTAGAAATTCAGAACGTACTTTTTCCATGCGCTTTATCCGTCTAAAATCTTGATCAAGTGTCATCGCCATTTGGTTCATATTTGTTGCCAAATCATCAATTTCTACCCCACCAGTATTTATATTAATCCTGCGACTTAAATCCCCTTTACTAATATCATCTGCAGCTTGGGTAAGTTCTTGGATTGGATCAGTTAACCAATTTTTTAATAAGAACCATGCTATAATAATAACGAGAATCATAAAACCGATAATTAAATAATAAAATTCACGATAAGTATTTGCTAGATCCTTAACAGATTTTAACGATTGTGCCAGCCGTACATATTTAAATCCATGACGATTTTGGTCCACCTTTTTCGCAAAATAGATGAATTTAGTTTTTATTGTAGTACTATAACGAGTTGAAAACCCTTCCCCAAATTCCTCAGCTGCAAGAATTTCAGATCGATCAATATGATTATCCATTTGAGATAAAAGTTTATTTGGTAAAGAAGATTCTCCAATCACTGTTCCATCGGCCGCTATTAATGTTACCCTTAAACTGGATGCGCTAGAATATTCAGTAGCTAATCCCTGAAAAGTATCTTTTTGACTTGAACCGCTATAAAATAGAATTGCATTAGCATGGGATCGAAGTTTATCAATTATACCTTCCTGGGCTTGGTCCAATGCCAATGAATTTGTATAGAATATTGGTGTGATTATTCCTATTAATCCAATAGAAATAATGATTGCGAGTAATCTATACTGTATCCGTCTCACAATTTAATATAGTATTTAGTTTTCAATTTTTGGTCGAAAGCGGTACCCAATGCCTTTTACCGTTTCAATCCAATTTTTATACGAGCCTAATTTGGATCTAATTCGGTTAATATGTACATCAATGGTACGATCAACCACGAAAACATCTTCTTCCCATATTCTGCCAAGAAGTTCCTCGCGGTTAAATATGATATTTGGCTGACTCATGAATAAGGCCAATAATTCAAACTCTTTACGAGGTAAGTGCAGTTCTTCTCCATTCAATTGAGCTATATATGTAGAAGTATTTATTTCCAATTCACCAAAACAAATACTAGTACCCTTTGAATTAATTTGATCAATTCTGCGGAATATTGCATTGATCCTGGCAATAAGCATTTTTGGACTGAATGGCTTTCTGACATAGTCATCGGCGCCTACTTCCAATCCCTTTACTTCATCAAATTCACGGTCCATGGCTGTGAGAAAAACAATTGGTAATGTATTCCCTTGCTCGCGAATTTTTCGGCATACATCATAGCCATCCTTACCCGGCATCATTATATCTAAAATTGCTAAATCTAGATCTTTAGAAAGTTTGTCTAATGCATCATTCCCATCTACAGCTTCTGTGACAGCAAAGCCTTCCCTTTCCAAATTATACCTTAGAATCGCACGAATATCAGGCTCATCATCAACTATAAGTATATTCTTCATCCCCTTCTAATCTATTTTATCATTGTAAATAAATTATAAATTAGTGGGTACTATTACCCCCTGTATACACAGCCTGTTGAACAGGTCTCACTGAAAACAATTTTTTTTAATCCAGGAAGTTGGGGTTTTAACTTTTCCCAGATCCATTTAGCCAGGTTTTCACTGGTAGGATTATCCAATCCTTTTATATCATTTAACACTCTATGATCCAATTGTTTAATCACAGGATCACAGATGGTTTTTATATCAGCAAAATCCATAATCCAGCCAATTTTTTTGTTGACAGGACCAGCTATATGAATTTCTACATTAAATGTATGCCCATGCATACGCCTGCATTTATGATCTTCCGGTACGTTGGGTAGATAGTGCGCTGAATCAAAAGAAAACTTTTTATATATCTCCATTATAAGCTCAAGGAACCTGTAAATACTTATGTGTTTGCAAGCTCAGACGCCATTCTGGATGTGTGCGACAGTAATGCAAAGATTGTTGAAGATTATTTTTATATTCAGGATTATCCATGGGCTGTAATGAAAATACTTCGAAATCTAAGTCCAAAAAGTTACTTGGGTCTAACCCATCCTGAGGATAAACTATTTTTAATTCATCCCCTTTTGTTATTAACAATTCTGCTTCCTGCTTAGGGCTTACACAAATCCAATCAATACCATCGGGGGGTATTAATGTGCCATTTGTTTCAATGGCTATCTCAACATGTTCCTTTTTGAGTGCCTCTACAAGTTTGTCATCCATTTGTAATAGCGGCTCACCACCAGTGAAAACGACAAAAGGTTCATCTACCCCATTCCAGAATGATAAAATATGGTTAGTCAGATTTTCTGGACTGTCAAATTTTCCACCACCGGGGCCATCTATGCCAACAAATTCTGTATCACAAAAACGGCAAACAGCAGTTGTACGGTCTTCTTCCAGACCACTCCACAAATTGCAACCGGCAAATCTACAGAAGACCGCCACTCGGCCCGTATAGGCACCCTCACCCTGAATGGTCAAATAGGTTTCTTTAATGCTATAAGTCACTACTGAATTTTTGGATAATTTAATGGATCAACCGTACCCGCTTCCATAAAACCTTTCAACCGTAAATGACATGCATCACACCTTCCACAGGGTTTACCCTTGCTAATTGGATCATAGCAACTGTGGGTTATGGAATAGTCCACACCCAACGCTGTCCCGGCTTGGATAATGTCTGACTTTTTCATTTCAATAAGGGGTGTATGAATTTGCAGTTGCTTTTTTTCTTCTATCCCAGATTTTGTTGCTAACCTGCCCATTTTTTGAAAAGCCTCAATATATTCAGGGCGACAATCGGGATAACCACTATAATCCAGGGCATTAACACCAATAAATATATTGAATGCCCTTTCCACTTCTGCTAATGCCAATGCATACGATAAAAATATTGTATTTCTGGCAGGCACATACGTTATGGGTATTTCTGAATTCATTTCATTGAGGTCACGATCTTTTGGAACATCCAAATCATCTGTCAATGCAGACCCACCAATGGATCCTAAATCTATATTCATGATGTGGTGGGTTTTTATGTTAAAGTGTACAACTAAATCTTTTGCACAATCAATTTCATAATCGTGTCTTTGACCATATTTGAAGGTTAGCACTGAAACTTCATAACCTTGATCAAGGGTGATAGCCAGTACTGTTGTCGAATCAAGACCGCCACTAAGTAATACAATAGCTTTACTCATAAATTATTTTAACCAATTATGGGTAAATATTAGTAATAATTATTAATCAGAAACTATAAGCTAACTGTAATTGATAATGAGAGAAGTCTTCTAATTGTTCAAATCTGTTTTCCGGGCTATCATCCCCTATGAAATAACTTACTGATCCTTCAATAAACCAGTTTTCCATTAAAGAATACTTAACGCTAAATCCCGCCATCTGACCTTCTTCTTCCAAATTGATCAATAGATTATAGTTTAATTCCAAGTTTTCATTAAAAAAAGTTTTATTGCCTACAATTGATAGCGATTGTTCAGCTATCATGGCAAAGGGCGTCCCTAATCCAGGAATGAAATTATTAGTATTCAATGTTGTCTGACCCATTGTTACCAAGTCAAAAGTTTTCCCTACTGCATTTAATACATGATTACCTATTAATTGTGCACCAATGGTAGATGAGCTAACTGTACGGTATTCAAACTGGATTACATATTGTACATATTCTGCTTTGGTCTCAAAAAACTGAAGCCATGATTCTTGATAAATATTTTCAGTGGTGAAATATCCTGCTTCGGCCCGTATGGTAATGTCATCAATGAATGTTACTATATTTAATCCAAATACAGTTGTTGGGCGAAAACCGAATTTTGGATCTATATTTATAATATTAAACGTATCCACCCCTAAAAGACTAAAAGAACGGTCTCTACCGTCAAAGTAGGATATTCCAATATCGCTCTCTCCAATTGTTGTCTTTAACCTCAACCCATATTCTAATGAATTATCGATATTTTCATATTTACTAGGTTCAATTGGTATCTGGAATGGAAAGTCTGGCTCATGAAATGGCATGCGGTTCGGCGTGTGATTTGGAATAATAACACCTTCCAGTTGCCAATCATCCCAATAAATAATCATGGCTGCTGATAATGATCCTATTTTTCTATCCGTACCCGGCAAAAACATAAAATAATAGTCGTAGGCATTAAGGTTATCTGTAGGATTATTTCCATCAGCAACTCCCCAGGCATGGATCTGTTTACCAATTTTTATTTCACCCCAATTGGGGTACCAAACCGCATACAGTTCTCGTGGATCAAATACGGCTTTATTTCCTCCCCAGCGATACTCTACTGCAGAATTCAACATGAAATCGAAATCACCCATTGTATAACCAAGGTTTAACTCTGCCAGACGGAAAGGAAGATCCATTCGCGATTGATCTGAAATACGAAACATGCCAGTAGGCTTCAATGATCCTGTAATGGATAATTGACCAAAAAGCATATTGCACGTTAGAATAAAAATAATATAACAATAACGCATATTAAGTCTAAATATGCTGAAAATTAATTTCGAGGTAGACGTTTTAAATTCTTTTCCTGAAAAAGACTTTCGTCTAAACCAGAATCAACTTTTATGTCACCCATGGTAAGGTTTGTGGTGTGATTTTTTTGAATGTCCTCAACAAATATATTACTAATCACATTATATCCAGATAATGATTTAAAAAGAAACATCTTTTTTTTCCTTAAGTTACCTCCCAAATCATATGATTCTTCTTTCATTGCAATTAGCGTTTCTTTTTCGACCCAGGTAATATGCTTTGAATATGTTGATTTTATCTCTGCATTAGGGACTACTTCTAAAACAAAACATTCTTTACCTTCCACAATATCATCTTCTAATCGTTTATAATTATTTTCATCCAGGGCACGGTTGGTCATATCTTCATAAGTAAGATCCGAACCCATAAATGAATCACCTTTTTTTGATGAAGATATCCGCCGAACTTTTTTAAACGCTGGAAGCCACATACGCATTTCATCTGCTTTGTCATCATGTTCGATTTTCAAGAACGCAACCCCCTTATCATCGGCTGGGTTCAAAAACCACAAGATCTGTTTAGAACCATTATTTATTGACTTTGATAAAATAGTAGAAGTCCTGGTTTTTCCTTTACTATTAGTCAATAACATTGTTGTTTTGGATACAATATCCTGAGGCGCTTTTCTTTTATCAACCATCTTTGCTATAGCCATTCCATCTTGTGGATAAGAAGTAGAAAAAATAATTACAAATAAAATAATTATTTTTATCATATCATTGTTCCCCTAGCAATTTTTTCATAACCTTTTCACGGCGTCCTGCGAGTTCCAATAAACTGGCTAGAATAGTAAGTGTGCCGAATGATGTTGATAGCATGGCAAACACCATCAACCCACCCATATGTTGTAACGGAACGAATTCCGAAAATAACAAGGCGCCAAAAGCCATGTTTGATAATGCATCTAGAATAATTGGATAACCTACCTCATCAATGACTCGATGACTACGAATATCAACAGCTACTTTTGCGCGGGCAAGGCGGCGATACTGTGATATATAATGAATGGCAAAATCAACACCCACACCAATAATTACGGACGATAACAATGCAGTCACGTGGTTCAAATCTATATTTAGAATTCCCATGAAGCCAAAATTCAAGATTACAGCGGCTGATAATGGTATTACAGCAAATATACCCCAACCGAGGTGTTTAAAAAATATTGCTGCAATAAAGGTGATCACAATAATGGATACACAAATACTGATTACAGATGATTTAATTACCAACTCAACCATATCCCGTAATACAACAACCTGACCTGTCGCAGTTACATCTTTATATCTTGTAAAGTTCTTATCAACAAATTGCTCGATATCATTTACAAAAAGCACACTTCTTTGTGTTGAAACATTTTTTAAGATCGCCGTTACAAGGCCTTTTGAATATTCATAGTCAACCAGAGCGGAAAGGTCTTCTGGATCACCAGACATAGAATACATAGTGTATAAGTTGTTCACTTTTGCCTGTTCAACGGGCACTTTTTCGTATTCCGGATCATCATCCATTACAGTACGGTGCATCTGTTTTATTACATCAGCAATTGAAATTGTCATTGAAACGCTAGGGTATTTTTCAACATAATTCTGAAGTTGACTGATCTGATGTAATAATTCCGGATCTTTCATATCGCCATTAATAAGAAATTCCAAATCCATAGAACCAAGCATTTTTTCATCAAGGAACTCAAGGCTATCTCTTATCTTATTTCCTTTCTTGAAAAAGGAATACATATTGACTTCAGTCGTAACCAGTTTGATGCCGTAAATCCCAATAGCCACCAGAAGTAAACCACCGATTAAGATACCAAGCGGCATCTTTATGATTTTACTACCTAATTTATCAACAATAAGTTCTAGTAAACCTGGCTTTCTAATTGCTCTAGAATTTAATCGCCAATCCTTCAGCATAATCAATGACGGCAGCACCGTAACTGATAATATCCAGGCCCAGGAAATACCGATAGCAATGGATACCCCATAACCGGTCATGTATTCTATTGGCGCGAACACCAGCGATAGAAATGCTGCTGATGTGGTCAAACTGGTTAAAAAGATCGGCAACATTAATGAATCAATACTTTGTTCAATTGCTTTTGCTTTATCATTGGTAATACGCAGCTTTTTAAAAAATTTTGTTAAGAAATGGACACTATCTGAATTGGCTATTGTCATTAGAATAATTGGCATCGATGTATTCATGATGGAAAAAACAAAACGTTCTGATCCTGTCAAACCCCTAATCCAGCCCATGGAACCCATCATTCCTATTAATGAAAGGACGATTACGGAAAGTATCATTAATACTCCTGCAAAGCTGCGCAAACTAGCCAATAGGATCACGACCATCATGAGTAATCCAATGCGTATTAATGATAAAGCATCGGCCCGTACTAATTTACCTACGATACCAATTAAATAAGATGGGCCACCAAAATGCAGGTCGTATTCGCTAAGTAGTTCTTCGGCGGTAGCAATTATCTTCGCTACAGAAACCTGTTCACTAACATTGATATTCGGTATTACTATTATATTAAAGAAATCATGGTTTTGAGCGATAACTCGCTTTTTTAATTTTTCATTTTTCAATAAGTAGTTTTTTATCTCTACTATTTCCTCAGTTGATAAATTTTCCGCACTAACAAGATCATCTATTAATAAAAAACCATCTTCATTTTCCATTTTATTCAAATTAGTGAGACTGCGTACTTCATTCACTTCCGGAAGCGCTTCCAAGGCTTTAGTAAAATCCCACAAATCACTCATTGATGATGATTGAAATAGGCTTTGCCCTTCTATACCAAATGCTACAAAAATCAGATCTGTATTGCCAAATTCATCTTTTACTTCTTCCCATACAACTCTGCTTTTAACTGTTTTTGGGATCATTTTCATCATATCATCTTCAATTACAAAATGCTGCAGCCCAAAACCCATGACCAACGTTATGATCAGAGCGCTAGTAAGTGTACGTTTAGGATGGTGGATGGATTGATGGATAGCCCAATTTTTAAATTTGGTATTAATCATAAGTTAGAATAGCAAAAGTTGTGAAAAATATTTGATTATCTTTAATCTAATAGAGCATATTAAAGAAGTATATTCGGCCCAACCAATCAATTTCTTATACCCTTAAAATCTCAAATGCACTTTAATTTCCAATGTTGATGAATATCGATTTACCAGATAAACAACCTTTTAATAAACCATATATTATTTTGGCAAATGGACAATACCCTTCTCATCCTACTGCATTAAATAAGCTACATACTGCTGGAACCATAATTTGTACAGATGGCAGTGCAAATAAAATATTAGAAAATGGATTAGCCCCTAATGTAATTATTGGTGATATGGATTCTAGCACTATTGATCAAAACGCTTTTAAAGGACTTTATGTTAAAATTTCCGACCAAGATAATACAGATTTGGATAAAGCATTAGAATGGTGCAAGTTAAACAGCCTTTCGCCGCTAACCGTACTGGGTGCATCTCAACTTAGGGAAGATCATACTATAGGAAATCTGATACTCTTGGCCAATTACAGTGATGAATTAGATATAAATTTTGTGACAGATTATTTTACCATCACCTGTCATCAAGGCAAACGGTCATTTACTTCATTTAAAGAACAGTTAGTATCAATTTTACCCGTAGAAGATATACAGTCTATTACAACGGAAGGTCTTGAATTTCCATTAATAGACGAACCATTTCCTATTTCAAGTAGGGGCATAAGTAATCGTGCAACTGGACACCAGTTTATAATTACTAGTTCTAGGAAAATCTGGGTGTTCCGTTCCCACTCTGATTGAATATGCATTACTTGGATATCTTGGTGCTTGGGGTTTATGCCACTACACTGGTTATCATAGGTTTTTTTCGATCAGGTAGCAGTAGATCCAATCCGGAAGAATATTTGCTTATGGGTAGACGCTTAAGTCTTCCTGGATTTATAGCTACCCTAGTAACAACTTGGTATGGTGGTATTCTTGGTCTTGGTGAGAATACATATTTATACGGCGTTCAAACATGGTTCATATTTGCGCTGCCTTATTATGTATTTGGTCTGATTTTTGCCTTGTTTTTGGCAAAGCGAATATCCATAGCAAAATTTATTTCAATTCCAGATCATTTTCATCATTACTATGGTCGGATTGCAGGAATTGTAAGTGCAATATTTATCATGGTTCTTGCGAGTCCTGCACCTTACATACTTAGTATTGGTATTTTGCTGCAAACCTTTTTGGATATTTCTTTGGGATGGGCTCTTATTTTTGCGCTGGGTGCCAGTATGGTATACATTTGGACAGGAGGATTGGGGGCAGTAATTCGTACTGATATCTTCCAGTTTATACTCATGTATGCTGGATTCATAATTATACTGGGGTTTGCCTGGGGTGAATATGGCTCACCAATATCCATGATCAGTCAACTGCCAGAAACGCATATTGACCCATTTGGCGGAATGTCAATACAATATATTATGGTATGGTTCTTCATCGCCATGTGGACATTTGTAGATCCAGGTTTCTATCAGCGTTGCGCTGCAGCCAATTCTCCTGGTACTGCAAAGAAAGGTATCCTGATTTCTTTGGTGTTCTGGTTTATTTTTGACTTATTAACCATCACTACCGGACTCTATGCCAAATTTGCCCTGGATATTTCAGGCCCATTGTTTGCATTTCCAATGTTAGGAATGGAAATCCTGCCCCCCATCATATTTGGGTTATTTATTGTAGGTATATTGGCCACTATAATGTCTACGGTTGATTCATTAGGATTTATTAGTGCTATTACCTTTGGCCGTGATATCATGTGGCGAATTCAAGTGACAGAAGCAGGGAAAACACCTGTTATGGATCGTACGATGACACCTATGGTTCAAAAGGGCTTATTTGTCATGGCCTTTTTGGCCTTGGCCTTAGCCGTGACAGTCCCATCAGTTGTCCGGTTATGGTATGTCACGGGGTCAATAATTGTGCCAGGTTTACTATTACCTTTCCTAATGACCTTCAGAACAAATCACAGCATTCCAGTAAATATTATTCAACTGATGACCCTCCCTGTCATGATATCTATTATTTGGTTCATTTTAGGAAATTTAACTGGTGGATATCCTTTTGAACTTGAGCCGTTTTACCCAGGACTGCTAACTTCTTTAATCATTTTTAGCTTGAGTGGATTAAATGGCGCTAGAAATCAAAAAAATATTCCTGGTTAAACTTGAATATTGGGGACGGAAATTGAAGGCGATCCTTAAAGGAAAGTGTCCCCTATTATTAATGATAAAGGCCTTATACGCATTAGAATTAAGGGTCCAATTGCAACTATCAAAAATTCCAATGTAATAGAAATTACCAGGTCTGAGCAATAATATAAAATTCCCTTAACCAATGCGGAATAGATGCTAGATCATTTATATATTAACAGAACTATTGAAAAAACCCGTTACGAGGTATCCATCAAGGGTAAAGTATGAGATGTTGATAAATTTCAGTTTGTTTACAATTTATTTACATAAGGTTTAAACTGGATTTAACCATTTATAAACTGACATTGGTAAACTTCAATGATGAGAATCACAAAGAGACTACATTTAATCATTGTCCTGGTATTACCATTAAGTCAGATATCTAATTTATATGGCTTTACACCAATTAGTATACCATCCGGAGTTAATATTGAAGTTTCGGGTGAAGTAGAGGTTGAATTCATTGATGTAGAAGGACCGGGCGGTGCCAGCAACGAAGATAATTTATTAAAGAAAATTGAGACACGCAGTCCTCATACTAGGATAGACAAAGCTGTGCTGGATTTCAAACTGCTTTATTCAGAAAATATTACGTATGATTTTAGCTTTAGGTTTGATGATGATGATGCATATCTAGATAAGCATTATTTAACTTATAAAAAAAATAACACTAAAATTGAATTAGGAAAAAATAGGCCAGCTGTAGCATTAAAAAGATCTACGGAAGGATATCCTCTTATTGGTACTACCTACTGGAAAGGACGAGAATATCACTTGGATGCTAGGCAGAAACTAGATTTATCATTTGGTTCTCTGACCCTAGGAGGCAGTATCGCGCTTAAGAGGCCCCTTGACTATGATGATGCAGTTGAAGATAAATCATTTAAGATGCTGGTCTATGGTGATAATGAGAAAGTTGATGGTCAAACAGTAGAATATGGTGTTCTTGGGTCACTAAAAAGGGCACCATTCAAAATTCAAGGATGGTATTACACAGGTAACCTTATTGATGATGAAGATTGGAAAAAAAGATTGCACTATGATTTTGATTATTATGCAGATGTAGAGCCTGATAATGTGCTTGGTAAAGATGCCAATATTACTCATTCCTGGTACGGTGGACGTGCAGAATTGACTTTACTAGGTACACTTATTAGAGGGGAATACATTTACTCGGAAGATGGTTTTCTTGCTAGGGATGGGTATTACGTTGAATCTAGCAAAACAATAAATTTACCTGGTGTTAATAATTTATTTACATTATTTCGTTATGGTCAGTTAAGAATAGATCCGGGTGGAGATGTTTTTTACCCACAGTTAAAAGATCCCCATACCTGGAATCGTAATTTAATGACAGTTGCTTTTGGTTATGATATTACTGGATACTCAAAATTGAAGGTTGAATATTATTTTCTAGATGAAAACACAGGTGATACCAAAACAGCAGCAGAACAACAGAATAGGGATTTTCAAGCAATGGTTAAAGATAATCAATTGTTAATCCAGCTTGAATTGAATTTCTAATAAAGGAGATACACCAAATGAAAAAACTATTTCAATTATTTTTTGTAATATTTATAAACACTTCAATATTTACATTTAATGCGTGTGAAGATGAAAAGACAGCTGAAGAAGGGGATGACACACCAACAATCACAAACTTTGGTATTAGTCGTATAGATGTTGAGACGACTGGAGATTCAGATCAATCTCAGCCTGAACTAATTCGTTTTGTAAATGACACAAGAGGTGTAATTGTTAACTCAAAACAAAACACCCTTGACTTCATTACTATTACACCAACTGATTTGTCAATGAGTGGTGAAAGCGTTCAGATCACAGATGATCCTGAAGCAGAATGCTCTTCTGTTGATGTAAGTGTTGACGAAAGTATCATTGCAGTTGTTGCAACAAAAGGATCCTGTGAAAGAGGATCTCTATATTTGGTTGATCCTACAACCTTAACGAAGTATGGCCCTTATGAGCTAGGATATAACCCTGACGCTGTAGACATATCCGTCGATAATAAATATGTGGTGGTGGTTAATGAATTCGATTATGAAGATGGTGTTGATGGCGGTTGTGATAGCTTAGGTTTCCCTGGTGTAAGTGTATGGGATATTAGTGCTGGTTTGGGTGCAGGAATTCTGGTAAAAGATATGAAAATTACACATACTGGCTCTAATGGTAACCTTGCAGAGCCAGAAGGTGTAAAGATTGCACCTGATGGTGAAACTGTTTACATGACTCTACAGGAATCAAATGAAGTGGGATGGTTTTCAATTTTATCACCACCTGATATACTTCAGAATAGGATGACCTTTACATATGATGGACATGAACCAGATGGTATTTGGATTAACAGTGATGGAACAATTGCTTGTACTGCAGGTGAGTATGATGGAAAAATAGGTATCATTGATTTAACAACAATTGGTACTAGTACGCCAACTATTTATTATGCTAATCTAGCTGATGATTTACCCAGCAACTGGAATTGGACAGATGAAAGAAAAGGTATTGAGCCAGAAGAAGTAGTTATAGTCGAAGAAGGAGGGAAAATGTTTTTCTTGACGACTCTTCAGGATGCAGGTGCAGTAGTGGTATATGATATTACAGATCCTGCTAATCCAGTTTGGGATTCCGGTGCCATAACAGAACTGAATGATTATGTAACACAAACCGATGGTGAAAGTGTAGGCGAACCAGAAGGCTTAGCTTATAAAAATGGATATGTACTTGTATCAAATACAGAAGATCCATCTGTAGCTCTTTTACGAGCTTCTTGGGCAGAGTAATTTCCTTATTTAAAATAAAAAAAGCCGGTATAACAACCGGCTTTTTTTATTATTTACAGGATAATTAAAAATTATTCCATATCTGCAGAATATTCACCTTTAGTTGCTAGGCTATTGAACCTTGCCCTTCTCATAAAGGCTTCTTGAGCATTAGGAACATTTTCAGCTTTTCCAGACCAAGCCTTTAGGGCAGGTGCTTGCAAGGCACGTCCATAAGAAAAGGTAAGATGCCATGGTGTATTATCAATCTGGTTCATCGCATTAAGATGGGCTGTAGCTAGTTCATCACTCTGTCCACCAGAAAGAAAAGCAATTCCCGGCACAGCTGCAGGAACAGTATTTAAAAAACAGTCTACAGTCATCTTGGCAACATCATCAATGGTTGCTTGTTCTGAACAATCATAACCAGACAAAACCATATTTGGCTTTAATACCATGCCTTCCAGTTCTACGCCCTGTGATGCCAGTTCATAAAAAACAGTATACAGTGTTTCTGTAGTAAGTTGATAACTTTCTTCAATTGTGTGAGTACCATCCATTAAGATTTCAGGTTCAACAATTGGTACTATTTCCTGTTCCTGGCACAATGCAGCATAACGAGCTAGAGCATGGGCATTCGCCGATATACAATAAGCTGTAGGAATATCTTCCCCAATAGTAATAACCGCGCGCCATTTTGCAAAACGAGCACCAAGCCCATAATATTCTTTCAAACGATCTCGGAGACCATCAAGTCCTTCAGTAATTTTTTCGTCATCAGTATTAGCAAGTTGTTTCGCACCTTTATCTACTTTGATGCCTGGGATAATTCCCAAGGCTGATAAATGTTCTGGAAAAGATATCGATCCATTTACAGTAGATTGCCGAATTGTTTCATCAAAGAGAATCACTCCACTTATGTGATTTTCAATACCATCTGGCGTAAAAAGCATATCCCGGTAAGCGTTACGGTTCTCTTCCGTACTTTCCACATTTATACTTTCAAACCGCTTTGTGCATGTTGGTGTGCTTTCATCGGCTGCTAGGATTCCTTTCCCTTTTACTACCATTGCCTGTGCTATATCTTGAATGCTATTCATTTGTTTCCCTTATTAGTTATTAATTAATCTCGCCTAACATATCTTGGAACCAGTCCTGATCAGTATTAAATGGCTTTCCACCTTTAATTCTATCAAAATTAATTAGACTTAATTTATCATTATTATCTTCGTCAAGCCCTACCACGCCATTTTGTCCTGACAGACCACATTCTGCAGCTAGAGTTGCGGACCTTTTAATTAAGCCCAAATCACTTGCATTAGCAGCAGCTGATCTCGCAAAGTACCCGCTTTTTTGAATAAGAACTTTCTGTGCTTCTAATTTTTTAGAAAACTGTTTTGCGTACCACAATCCAGGATTAATCTCATCCAGTCTTACATGACCAAAAGCATCACGTGGAACTTCTTCATCTTTTGCTTCCATCTCATTAACAATTGTTTCAATCCCAGCCCCTTCACTAAGAAAAATATTCACACCATCTTTTTCATCTATTTTTTGTTTTAACCTTCTCGATTCTTCTTCTAAGTCAATTGGCAATTCAGGTATATATAATGCATCTACATCCCAACGATCCATTGAAATAAGCATTTCAGGATAAAATTCACGTGCCTGCAATCGTTTACGATATTCATGTGCTGTTGCAGCAGTAAGCCAACCACAATGGCGTCCCATGACTTCATGAATAATTAATTGCCTAGCGCTAGTAGTATTTTCATTGGCAATATTTTCAAAAAAAAGCGCGCCTTGTTCAGC
>JBJKZU010000043.1:0-8554 GCA_045569095.1 Fidelibacterota bacterium | reverse complement strand
CGAGGTGGTGATGTAACTTTTCATGGTCCAGGACAATTAGTTGGATATCCTATTTTAGACCTGCACAATTATAAAAAAAGTATTAGTTGGTACATGCGTGGCCTAGAGCAACTTATTATTTATACGCTGGCTGAATTCACCATCACGGCGGAACGGAAAGAGGGATTAACAGGTGTTTGGGTTGGTGATGAAAAAATTGCAGCTTTAGGTGTGCGAGTGACACGGTGGATAACAATGCATGGTTTTTCTCTAAATGTAACACCTGATCTAACCTACTACAGCGGCATTATACCATGTGGAATATTTGATTACGGGGTAACCAGCATGGCTAAACTTTTAACCGATGAGGTAACAGTCGATTCAGTCAAACAGGTCTTAATAGAAAAATTTATGAAACAGTTTCAGACTAATGAATCAATGATTGGATAAAGATGGCCCGCCTATATGGATTTCAAAAAAAGGATCTGATTTGTATCTATGAAAATATGGTACTGGCGCGGAAGCTAGATGAAAAAATGATGATACTGCTTCGGCAAGGGAAGGGGTTTTTTCATATGGCCTGTTCTGGTCATGAAGCCGCGCAATTAGCAGCTGCCAATACCTTAGACGCAGGAAAAGATTGGTCATACCCTTATTATCGAGATGGTGCATTTTCCCTAGCAATGGGTATGACGTCTAAAGAACAATTGCAGGGATTTTTAGCCAAAGCAGATGATCCATCATCGGGAGGTCGGCAATTGCCGCACCATTTTAGTAAACGCGAATTAAATATTGTGACACAATCCAGTGCTACTGGGACACAGTATTTACAGGCAGTTGGCTGCGCCATGGCCTGTAAAAGGAATAAGATAAAAGAAGTAGTCTATGTCTCTTCTGGAGAAGGCACTACTAGCCAGGGGGATTTTCATGAAGCGCTTAACTGGTCCAGCCGGGAAAAACTTCCGATTATATTTCACGTTCAGGATAATGAATATGCCATCAGCGTTCATATCTCAGAACAAATATCTGGGGGGTCTGTATTTTCGATGGTTTCCGGTTATCAAAATCTTGGTCGATTTAATGTGGATGGAACGGACTTCTTTGAGTCCCACCTGGCATTTAAGAAAGCTGTAGGCCGGGCACGCAAGGGAAAGGGTCCGTCTGTTATTGTATCCCATGTAGTTAGACTAGAACCACACTCGTCATCGGATGATCAATTAAAATACCGTACGAAAGATGAAATAGATGAGATGAGAAAAAATGATCCAATTCTGAAATTTAGAAATGAGTGTATTACTAACAAGGTAATTAAAGATGAAGAATTTGAAAAAATAGATTTAAAACTTAAAGACCAAGTGGACCAGGATGCTGATTGGGCGGAAGCTCAGGATCATCCGGAAGTGACCACATCTATGGATCATTTATACAGCAATGAAATGCCTAAAGGTGAGCAAATGACAAAAACAATAAATGATAAGGTTGTAATTGTTGATGCGATAAATCATGCTCTTGCGGAAGAAATGGATCGGAATGATAAAATGATTATTTATGGACAGGATGTTGCTGATCCCAAAGGGGGAGTGTTCACTGCTACAAAAGGCTTAACCGATAAATACGGGCATGATCGCGTGTTCAACAGCCCTTTAGCTGAATCTTCAATAGTTGGGTCTGCAATCGGTTTAGCAACTGCAGGGTATAAACCAGTAGTGGAAATACAGTTTGCAGATTATATCTGGACGGCAATGATGCAAATTCGCAATGAATTAGCTACAATACGTTACCGTTCTAACAATGCTTGGTCATGCCCTGCTGTCATCCGTGTACCCGTTGGTGGTTACATTCATGGTGGCTTATGTCATAGCCAATCAATTGATGGTTATTTTATTCATTTACCCGGTATTTACATTGCTTATCCGTCCAATGCGGCAGATGCTAAAGGGCTATTGAAGATGGCCTGCCGGATGGATGATCCGGTGATTTTCATGGAACACAAGGGTATCTATCGCCAAGGTTATGCGGTAAGTCCAGAGCCAGATGAAGATTATTTATTGCCTTTTGGGCAAGCAAATTTGGTACAAGAAGGAACAGACATCTCTATAATTACCTGGGGCGCTATGGTTCAGCAATCCATTGATGCAGTAAATTCTTTTTCCCTTGATGATGGTGTTGTAGAGATAATTGATTTACGTACATTAAATCCACTTGATTTTTCAACAATAAGTAAATCAATTAAAAAGACGGGTAAAGCCTTAGTCGTGCACGAAGATAATCTAACAAATGGTCCCGGGGCTGAAATATCTGCGTTGATCAGTGATCGTTGTTTTGAAATGCTGGATGGTCCCATTCGTAGAGTTGCATCTAAAGATAGTCCGGTGCCCTATAACATGTATCTGGAAGCAGATGTGTTACTACAGGTAAGTGATATTGAAGAAGCATTAATTGAGCTATTGGAGTATTGATGTTAGTAGATATTATAATGCCCAAGATGGGAGAATCCATCACCGAGGGAACGATTATTGAGTGGCGTAAGAAAATCGGTGATAATGTGGAAAAAGACGAGATTTTTCTGGAGATAGGAACTGACAAAGTCGATTCCGAAATCCCAGCATCCGCATCTGGTATCTTGGTTGAAATACTGGCCGAACCAAATGATGTGGTTGATGTAGGTAAAGTCATCGGAAGAATTGATACCGATACGAAAGCTGCAATAAGGACACCAGTTCAAGATCAATCTAAACCTATTATACCAAAAGACACTGAAGCAACCCAAATGGAAAAGCCGGTACGAAAAACAACTCCAAAAAAGTTGGGTGGTAAAAGAAAGTCATTTTTCACACCAGTGGTTATGAAAATCGCCCAGGAGGAGAACGTGCCGATGGCGGAACTGGATAGGGTTCAGGGAACAGGTAGAGGTGGTCGTGTTACCAAAAAAGATTTACTGGCTTATCTTGATGATCGTACAGACCCCATGCCGTCTTCAAGACTAAGCATGACCGACAACATTGAAGAGATGGGATACATGCGCAAGAAAATAGCAGACCATATGCGTTCCAGTCTAGATACTGCTGCTCATGTTTATGTTATGACTGAAGTCGATATGACAAGGATTGTAGATTATGTAACGGCAAAAGAAGAATCATTTTTCAGTGGCGAAGGTTTTAGCCTGACCTATACTCCATTTATTGTAACTGCTGTGGTCAAAGCAATACAGCGATTCCCACTGATGAATTGTTCGCTAGAGGGTGGTGATATTATACACAAGAAAAATATAAATATTGGTATAGCGGTTTCAATAGAGGATGGGTTGGTGGTGCCGGTGATTGAAAAATGCGAAGAGGCTAATTTTCTTGGCTTATGCCGTCGTGTCCGGGATATAACGGTAAGAACTCGGGATAAAAAGCTAAGTCCTGATGAGTTGCAGGGATCCACATTCTCCATTTCAAATTTTGGTGTATTTAACGTCACTATGGGTACGCCTATTATCAATCAACCAAATGTGGGTATTCTTGGTGTGGGCGCAATAAAGAAGCGGCCTATCGTTATCGAAACAGAAACCGGAGACACGATTGGTATCCGTAGCATGATGATACTCACCCTGGGTTTTGATCATAAACTCATTGATGGTGCGGGTGGCAGTCAGTTCATCGATGCTATTAGGAAAGAATTGGAAATTTTAGATCTAGAACGGCTTTTTTAATGGCAATTGACCACGTATTAAAACTGTATGCGGAAACAATTCGATCACCCTATCTGCATTATGGTTTCTGGGACGAACCGGAAAAAGTAAATGTGGATTTATTGTCCATTGGTGATATTGCTGATGCCCAGGGGCGCTATATCGAACATTTAACATCCTTCATACCAGAGGATGTTAAGTCTATTCTGGATGTGGGCTGTGGTGTTGGCGGAAACGCAGAATATTTACAGGATCGTGGCTTTGACATAGATGTACTATCCCCTGACCCATATCAGGAAAAAGTGATTAAGAAAAAATTTAACGGCGCAATGCAATTCTTTAAATCTAAATTTGAGAATTTTGAGACTGATCGTACCTATGACCTCATCTTGGAGAGTGAAAGTGCTTGTTATATAAAGATTGAACCGGGATTTACCTCAGCAAGGCAGGCATTACGGACTGGCGGATATATGCTGGTGGCCGATTATTTTGTATGTTATCATCATGAAAGAAGCAGTATCCATTTAAAATCATCCCACCCATTGCAAGCATATCTGAAAGCTGCTGAAGCAGCAGGTTTCAAATTATTGAAAGAATATGATCAAACTGAGAATACCATGCCTACGTTGGATGCGGCCCATCATTTCATTGAAAGATTTATTCTGCCTACAGCGGAATATGCCCAGATTTCATTGCAGCGCAAAAATCCACTCGCATACCGACTATTGAAATTACTATTTGGAAAGAATATATCTAGCAAAATGGATCAACTGGACTTAGTGAATAGTGAGGAGTTTAGAAAATACCGTAAATACATGATCTATTTATTCCAAAAGGTATGATTTAAATGACAACAGAATTAAAGAATCCATATAAACCAAAAATCCGACTGCAGATGGGTGCGGGTTACCGTTTTGTTAATCGGGTTGTCAAAACAAATAATCTACATACAGTTTGTGAAGAAGCCCGCTGTCCCAATATCTATGAATGCTGGGACCAAGGCACAGCGACGATCATGATCCTGGGAGATGTATGTACCAGGGCTTGCGGATTTTGTTCTGTGAAAACCGGGAAGCCGACTTGGAATGATCCGCTGGAACCGGTACGAACTGCCCTTGCGGTCAAGAAAATGAATTTGCGCCATGTGGTAATTACGTCAGTGGATCGAGATGATATCAAAAACGACTATGGTGCTGAAATCTGGGCTGATACAATTCGCCAGGTTCGCCATCATGTTCCTGATTGTACAGTAGAAGTATTAACACCAGATTTCAAAGGGTATAAACCAGCACTATTGAAAGTTTTTGCGGCGCAGCCTAAGATATTCAGCCATAATATCGAATGCGTTGAAAGGATCAGTAAACAGGTTCGTAGTCAGGCTAATTGGCAGCGCAGCCTGGATGTACTGAAGTTTTCAGTAAACCATGGATTACAAACAAAGACCGGGATGATGGTTGGTTTAGGGGAAAGATCTGGTGAATTAATAGAAACAATGAAACAAGTGGTTGATACTGGTGTTTCAATATTTACAATTGGGCAATATCTACAGCCCACTGGTGATCACCTGCCAGTAGAAAGATATGTTTCTGATCAGGAATTTGAAGAATATAAATGTATTGGTTTAGAATTAGGATTTTTAGTAGTGGAATCGGGATCTCTGGTACGGAGTTCATACCATGCTGATGAACAGGCCAGACTTGTAAAGACAGCTGTGTAACTGTAAAAATGAATAACAAGAATACTGTTGTTATCATGACGATTGTTGCCAGTGTAATTCTGGTGCAATTGGTGTCACGCGGCCAGCCTGAAACTGGCACCGCAGAAGAAACAAAGACCGAAATCAAATATGAGGTTAGCTCGAATAATACTAGAATTGGAAATCTATTGGCGAATATACCAGAATCCTGGACAGGTATTAGGCCTTCCAGCTCCATGCGCTTAATGGAATTTCGCTTAGGTGTAGCAGCGGATAATGCCAACTTGGCAATATTTAAAAATATTGGGGGAACAATAGATAATAACCTGGAAAGGTGGTCCGGTCAATTTGGTTATTCATTATCAGATTCTGAAGTAAACATACGGGCCGAAAATATCAATGGAATGCTGGTTAGTATTATAAGCATAACGGGGACCTATACAAATACGATGGCTTTTTCCAGCGCCACACAACCAAAACAAAATTACCGTCTTTTGGGTGCTATCGCGGATACGCCGGATGGTTTGTATTATTTCAAATTGACGGGACCAAATACAGTGATCACGAGTAGAATAGAGGAGTTTACGCGTTTCATACAATCATTACGGTATGATGAAATAGGTTAATAATTTTGAAAAGAACGTATTTATGGCAAATAATCTGGGAAAAATATTGAAAAACATGACAAATATACATATTAATATGTATGGTATGTTATTTGCGTTCAATAAATGAAAATTAATTGAGGAATTATTATGGCTGAAAGATTTGACAAAGAATTAGAATTAACACCGCCCACTGATGACCATGATTATCCGGTAATGCCGTTGCGCAATACGGTACTTTTTCCGCAACAGGTTATTCCGATCTATATCGGTCGGGAAAAATCTCTGAAACTTATTGAAGATCTGGGTCCAGGTGATAAACACATTGTGGTTGTTGCTCAGGAGGATGGATCTATTGAAGATCCTAAACCGGAAGATCTCTATGCCTATGGTACCCTTGGTGTTGTACTAAAAGTTTTTGATATGCCAGACAACAGCAAATCAGCTATTGTCCAAGGTGTAGAACGGGTCAAGCTGCTTAGTTTTGGAGAAGCTGAACCTTACTATACAGCAGTAGTTGAACGGATGAAGGATAATCCAGTCAGTGATGACCTTGAACTAGATGCACTAGCTAAGAATCTCAGGGATACCTTTACGGAACTTATCCAGGTTGCGCCAAATCTAACCGAAGAACATTCCGGGATGCTTTCCAATATTCAGAAGCCCTCCCGTTTAGCGGATCGTGCTGTTTCTCTGCTTACTGTGCCAAACCAGGAAAAACAAGAGGTCCTGGAAGAGCTAGAAGTAAAAATGCGGGTGGAAAAAACCATAACATTGCTTACCAGAGAAATACAGCGAATTAAACTTGGTGAGGAGATTCAAACTGAAGTACATGACGAGATTTCCAAGACACAGCGGGAATATTACCTGCGTGAACAGATGAAAGCGATTAAGAGAGAACTGGGCGAGGATGAGGAAACAGTAGAGATTAAGGAACTGGAGGATCGGATTAAAGCAGCTGGTTTACCTGAAGAAGCGCAAAAAGTAGCCATGAAGGAACTGGATCGTCTAACCCGGATTCCGACACAATCCCCCGAATATTCTGTATCAAGAACCTATATCGAATGGCTGGCCGATTTACCTTGGAGTAAATCAAGCGATGATCAGATCAATGTTAAAAAAGCGGAAAAGATTCTGGATGAGGATCACTATGGATTGGAAAAGGTCAAAGAACGTATCCTGGAATATTTGGCTGTCCGGAACTTGAAGCAGAAACGTAATCCCGATGGTGTCGTGCGTGGTCCCATTTTGTGTTTTTCGGGGCCTCCAGGGGTGGGAAAGACATCCTTAGGTAAATCAATTGCCAGAGCTATCGGTCGCGAGTTCGTACGCATGTCCCTTGGCGGCGTCCGGGATGAAGCAGAGATTCGGGGGCACCGTAGAACCTATATTGGTGCCTTGCCCGGCAGGATCATTCAATCCATGAAAAAGGCCGGGACCAATAACCCTGTTTTCATGCTGGATGAGATTGATAAGCTGGGGTCAGATTTTCGTGGTGACCCATCATCAGCAATGCTGGAAGTTCTTGATCCGGAACAGAATGATTCCTTCAGTGATCATTATCTGGAAGTAGACTTTGACCTGAGTAAAGTGATGTTCATTACAACGGCAAATTACCAGGATGCCATACCACCTGCATTGCGGGACCGGATGGAGATCCTTGATTTCAGCGGTTATATTGAAGATGAAAAAATCAAGATTGCCCAGCGTCATTTAATTCCAAAACAAATTGATGAAAACGGTTTAACCAAAACTGAAGTATCGCTAGATAAGGCGGCAATTAGTGAATTGGTCCGTTCCTACACAAGAGAGTCAGGTGTACGTAATCTGGAAAGGGAGATCGCTAATGTGCTGCGCAAGGTGGCTCGTGATATGGTAGAAAAAACTATTAAAAAAATACGCGTAACCAAAGCCAAGGTTCTGGATTATCTTGGCGCACCCCGTTTTTATTCAGAGTTAGCTGAACGAACTACCAAACCTGGCGTTGTAACTGGGTTAGCCTGGACTGCGGCTGGAGGAGATATCCTCTTTATAGAATCATCAAAAATGAAAGGAAAAGGCAATTTGACTTTGACAGGACAATTGGGGGATGTGATGAAGGAATCGGCAACTGCAGCGCTGACGTATGTCCGTTCACATACTGATATCTTGGGCATCCCAGAAAATTTCCATGAAAAGACTGATGTGCATGTACATGTACCTGCTGGTGCAATACCAAAGGATGGTCCATCTGCAGGTGTAAGCATGTTTACGTCAATTGTATCATTACTAACCGGTAAAGCGGTAAAGGATAAGTTAGCGATGACTGGTGAGATCACGCTGCGTGGCAATGTACTCCCTATTGGTGGAGTTAAGGAAAAAGTAACCGCGGCACACCGCTCCGGCATCAAGCATATTATTCTACCGGACCATAACAAGAAAGATTTAGAAGAGATCCCGGATCATATTAAAAAGGACCTAGAATTCTATTTTGCCAAAGAGATCATGGATGTGATCGATGTAGCATTACCAGGTTTAAATGGAAAAAATAAAAAATCTGCACCAAGTAAAAGCAATTCAAAACTCAAAAAAGTGTCTTAATTTCCCCTGTTTTTCGGG
>JBJKZU010000042.1:0-8713 GCA_045569095.1 Fidelibacterota bacterium | reverse complement strand
AATTAGAAACACCTATTTATGAAGTTTTAGAAAAAAGCGGTTCATTTGAAATCCGAAACTATGATCCTATGATAATCGCTGTTACAAAAGTTAATAGCGGGTTTCGAGAGTCTACTTATACAGGCTTTCGCCGTATAGCCAATTACATATTTGGCAATAATGATCAGAACATGGAAATAGCAATGACTGCACCAGTACTTTCCACAAGTCCCGTAGGTAATAAAGGTCATTATGAAGTCGCATTTGTCATGCCCCGGGAACATTCATTAAACACCCTGCCAGAACCCAGTATCTTAACTATTGAAATACAGGAAAAGGAACTTGGTAAAATGGCAGTACTACGCTTTGGGGGCTGGGCAACTGAAAGCAAAGTCATTAAATACCAGAAGACCCTTATGGGGTATTTAGATCAATATAATCTTTATATTAAAGGCGAATTTATGGTCGCGCAATATAATTCCCCCTGGGCTATACCTCCCTTTCGAAGAAATGAAATTATGGTTCGGATTAAATGATAACCAGAAAAATTAAAAAAATAATCCAAGGTACCGCGACTTCTGATGGAGCAGGAGTAAATCTAACTAGGATCATTGGTAGTCCTGAACTGAATATGCTGGATCCCTTTCTCTTACTAGATGAATTTGGAAGCGATGATCCGAATGATTATATCGCGGGGTTCCCGCCCCACCCTCATCGAGGTTTCGAGACCATTACATATATGCTTAACGGAAAATTTAAGCATAAAGATTCGGCAGGTAACGAAGGCTATTTAAAGGATGGATCAGTACAATGGATGACCGCAGGCAGGGGAGTAATTCACAGCGAAATGCCGGAACAGACTGAAGGCTTAGTGCGTGGTTTCCAACTCTGGATGAATCTACCAAAAAAACTTAAAATGATTAATCCAGTATATAATGATATCCCAGCAGAAAGAATTCCAAAGTTGAGTTTTAATGGTGGTAATGCAAAAATTATTGCTGGAACCTACCAAGGCGTTGAGGGACCAGGAAAGCCACATACGGGTATGCTTTATCATGATATTTATTTACAGCCTAATATAGATATTGAGATATTTATTGAAAACGGATGGAATGCCTTTATATATGTTTACGAAGGAAGTATAATTATTGATCAAAAGGTTTATAAGACTCAAATGGCGATTCTTGAACAAACTGGAAATCTTAAACTAAACGCAGGGAACGATGGCGCCCAATATATTTTGGTCGCAGGAAAACCTTTGAATGAACCTGTGGTAAGAGGTGGACCTTTTGTAATGAACACCAAAAGTGAAGTCCTGCAAGCATTTACAGACTATCAGAACGGAGTGTTAGACAAATAGAATAAGATCAGTAACTAATTTATAAATAATCCTTTAATTTTATTATTAATCTTTATTAATTTCGCCCATAACGCTTATTATAATTAGGATATAATTATGACAATTTTAGAATCAGTAGCACTTGGAAAAGATAGAAACAACCGTAGGGTGGAACGTAAAGTACCATCAAATAAAGATGGTAGAATCGCAGACAAGGGTCTAAAAGTTTGCCCTGAGTGTAATGCTGTATGGGAAGGTGTACACTGGAGAAGTGAGTATTTAATTGAATATTACCATGAAATTCCTAGATATGGTAAAAAGGAAAAGTCATGTCCCAAATGTGTAGATAAATAATCACCGAAGAATCTTTAATAACCAACTAATTAAAAGAATGAAAAAACTTAATAAAATTGATCATATAGCCTTACAAACTACATGCCTCAGTTCAACTATTCGTTGGTATGAAGAAAATTTTTTCTGTGAAGTTATTTTTAGAGATAAAAACTGGGCGTTAATCAGGTTTGAGAATATTAATATTGCTCTAGTGCGGCCCTGTGATCATCCCCCCCACATCTCATTTGTAGTAAACAATATTAATAAATATGGTATACCGGGTGTTCATCGTGATGGAGTACAATTCATTTATGAAAAAGATAACGCTGGTAATGTAATTGAACTTATTGATAGGCCATCAGTTAATTGAAGGACGTGACAGTAAATGAAATCAAAGAAATATAGGACAAAAATACATTCTGAGGATAACTATTGTGTAATCTCAGCTGCAACTGAAGATGTAGAAGACATTGTACATACCGCTCAAAGACTGATTAATGATGGCTGGGTGCCACTATCAGGCATTGCAATTGACGATAATAGAATATATCAAACTCTTGAAAAAGAATTCACCAATGGCTAACTACGTTATAGTAGATGGCCGCGGGGAAATTAGTTCTCAGCTGACGGAATATTTTAAGGGAAAAGGACATACCCTCCTCCTTGGCAAACACAAAAACACGGTTACCAAATGACACCGTGCAGTTCTCGACCCATATTTCGTCAGTTGAACCTGAAAATTTTGACTCAGCGGCTAGTTTTATGCAATACGGTATTGAAACGCTTGGTTTAAACGATGGATTGGGAAGTCTCAGTATATTGTAAGTATAATTGGCATCCTATTTAACTAAGAGAATGATTGGATCACAGATTATTCGCATTGACTGTGGACTATCCATAATTAAATGATATTAAATAAAGGAAAAATTATGATGACAAAAATAATCCTGGTTTTAACCATAATGGTGGCAGCATTATGGGCAATATCTGGTTCAAGCAAAAATGCATATCCGAAAAGTGTTTCTAGCGCTTCATTCTACGATTTAAAAGTTAAGTCTTTAAATAATGAAGATATCGATCTAAAAATATTTCGTGGAAAAAAGTTACTGATTGTTAATGTAGCTTCGCGCTGTGGTTATACCCCACAGTACAAAGGTCTTCAGGAATTGTATGAAGCGCATGGAGATAAAATTGAAATATTAGGGTTTCCCTGTAATGATTTTGGTGCACAGGAGCCTGGTACTGCAAAAGAGATTGCATCATTCTGTAGCCTAAACTACGGCGTGTCATTTCCAATGATGGAAAAAGTTCATGTCAAAGGAAATAATATCCATCCGGTATATGATTGGTTAACGGATAAAGATTTGAATGGATGGAATTCAACAAAGCCGTCTTGGAACTTCTGCAAGTACCTAATAAGCGAAGAAGGTGAGCTCCTTAATTTTTATCGTAGCGGAGTGAAACCTATGAGTTCAGAATTAACTGCCGATATAATTCAGCCATAATTGTTTAAAAAATAAAGCTTCACCAACAACTACTTTATAAGTTTTTAAATAATATATCCATATTAAATGAGCTCATATCGCTCATAATTTGTTTTCTATTTTACCTAAATATTTTTAGTTTCTTTTTGTGAGATACCTCAATTCAAAAGAAGCAGCAAATATTCTAGGTATAAATATATCTACCCTAAAACGTTGGACTGAAAATGGCACCTTAGGCTGCAAGAAAACCGCTGGCGGGCATCGCAAATTCACCATACAGCATATTCGTGATTATTATAAACAGCATCAAGAAGCAGGAAAGAAATTCGGAGCTGCGCTAGATAATGCAGAACACAAAGATATTTATAGTCTCATAAAATCGAATGATTATAATCAACTAGCAATCAGATTGGCTGAAACGAGTATTATTTCAGATGATCTTTCAGTTAATACCATTTTACACAGCTCATATATGGCTGGTTATAATATTAATGATATTTTTGATCTCATTGTTGATCCGGCTTCTGATCTAGTAGAGCGTTGGTTAGGTGATGAGAATATTTCTCACATTGAAGAATATATATCCAGAAAATTAATCACACGTAGTGTTGAGCTATTAAGCGAAAGTAAACCTAACGGCACATTTAATGGCAAATCAGCTTTATGTATAAATTTTGAAGACGACTTACCTGATTTAGGAGTAGCTATGTCGGAGGTTCTATTAAGGCATAATGGTTATAATGTCTTTAATACCGGTTCTCATGCAGAATTGGGTAAATTGAAAAATATTCTCAAAAAATATAAAATTGACACGGTGCTGTTTTATCTCTGTAGTCGACAGTGTTGCCGTGCAACTGCACTAAACAATCTTAAAAAGACAAATAATCAGGTTATTGAAATATGTAACATAGCCAAAGATACTGGCGTTAATGTCATATTCGGAGGAGAAGGCATCGAACATCTTGGTAAAATTCCTAAGGAAGTTATTAAGACCTTCAAAAGCTACGATCAACTTCTTTCATACTTGTAGCGCATAACATCCCTTAAAGTTTAAATAATTACCCAATGTCAATACTAAGCAATAGGACTCGTATACTCCGCGAGGGGATTACAGATGGGAAAGCTGTGCTTTATTGGATGGTTAGAGATAAGCGAGCGGAAGATAATTGGGCGCTAATCGCAGCGCAGACCCATGCTATTAAACATAATTTACCATTGATTGTTTGTTTTCAATATATAGGTAATTACTCCGCCGCGAACATTCGCCAATATGGCTTTTTATTTGGTGGCTTAGAAAAAACAAAACATATTTTACATAATCATAATATACCCTTTCTTTTAATACAGGGAAATGCTGCGGATCGAATCCCCCGGCTGATAAACAAATACGATGTTGGTGCCCTATTTACAGACTTTTCACCTTTAAAGGTATATAGGAAAAGATTAAAGAAGGTAATTGCTAGAACATCGATTCCATTTTACCAGGTAGACGCACACAATATTGTGCCTATATGGATAGCAAGCAGTAAACAAGAATATGGTGCTTATACAATACGTCCAAAAATTTTTTCTCATCTAGATAATTATTTAATTAATTTTATTAAACTAAAAATACACCCAATTGACTGGGGTAAACCCTACGAAATTTTTAATTGGGATCGGGTCTATAAAAGTTTGAGAATAGACTATGGTGTAGCTGAAGTAGATTGGCTTAGGCCTGGTGAAGAAGCTGGAAAGTTAGTACTCAATTCCTTTATTGCTGAAAGACTAACTGACTATGCTGAAAAACGGAACGACCCCAATATAGAACAGGCCTCAAATCTAAGCCCTTATCTACACTTTGGTCAAATTGCTCCACAGCGGGTGGTGCTAGAATTAAATAATCAAAGTATTAGCAACAATAAAGATAGCTTCCTTGAGCAATGTATCATTCGCAGAGAACTATCTGATAATTTTTGTTACTATAATCATAATTACGACTCATTTAAAGGATTTCCATTATGGGCCCAACAATCACATAATGACCATCGAAACGATGAGAGAGAATACGTTTATCATCCTGAACAATTTGAACACGCGGCTACGCATGATGAATTGTGGAATGCAGCGCAAAGGGAAATGAAAATAAAAGGTAAAATGCATAGTTATATGCGCATGTATTGGGCAAAAAAAATTTTAGAATGGAGCCCAAATCCCGAAACAGCTTTGCAAACTGCTATTGATCTCAATGATAAATATTCTCTGGATGGACGAGATCCAAACGGATATACTGGAATTGCTTGGAGCATAGGTGGTGTTCACGACCGCCCATGGTTTGAACGACCCATATATGGTAAAATCCGATATATGAATTATAATGGTTGTAGAAAGAAATTTAACGTAGATCAATATATATTAAAGTATATATAATCGCTCATAACGCTCTATTTTAAGTTGACTTTATTTTTTTTTAGTCCTTAAATTCTATTATGAAAACATATGAAATACATACAACTCAAGTAATCAATAGACCAATCGAGGAGGTGTTTGTATTTTTTTCCAAACCTGAAAATCTTGCAGTGATCACACCTAAAAAACTAGGATTTAAAATCTTAACGCCTACACCAATAAAAATGAATAAAGGCTGCCTAATTGATTACTTAATTCACTTAATGGGAATACCAGTTCACTGGCGTACAATCATTACCGATTACGATCCACCACATATGTTTATTGATCAACAATTAAAAGGACCCTATTCACTATGGCATCATACACATACATTTAAAAAAATAGAAAATGGCGTTGAGATCAAAGATCGTATAATATATAGTATTCCCTTAGGATGGATGGGGCAATTACTGCATAAGTTCTGGATCAAAAAAGATTTGAATAATATTTTTTCGCACCGTAAAAAGTTATTTCGGATCTTTTTATGAATGATGGCTATAAAATGTATGTAACAGACCCAATAGGCAGGATTGCCGCATGAAAGTAGCACTATTTGGTGGGACCGGTTTTGTAGGTACATGCATCACAGAAGAATTATTGAATAATAATCATGATCCAGTTTTACTGGTTCGTCCTGGATCGGAAAACAAAGTTTACCTACCTGATAAGTGCCATGTTAATATTGGAGATATAACGGATTTTAAATCAATTGAACAGACAATAAATAATACTGATGCAGTAATATATAATATTGGGATCATAAGGCAATTTCCTAAAAAAGGAATCACTTTTGAAGCAATGCATTTTGAAGGTGCACGGCACTGTATGGAAGCAGCTGAAAGATTAGGCGTAAAACGTTTTATTCTCATGAGTGCCAATGGTGTTAAATATGGTGGAACAGGATATCAATCAACAAAATATTTGGCAGAGCAATACTTAAGAAATACAGAACTGGAATGGACTATATTTCGTCCATCTTTAATATTTGGTGACCCTAAGGGAAAACAGGAATTCTGTTCACAGCTACGAGATGATATGCTAAGCCTTCCCTTACCTGCGCCACTTTTTTTTGAAGGATTGCTAATCCGGAATGCAGGTCAATATGAAATGTCACCGATTCATATTAATGATGTAGCCAAGTTCTTTGTTAAAGCATTAAACATCGGAAAAACAATTGGTAAAACCTATGAGCTTGGCGGACCAAAGTCATATACTTGGATAGAATTAATTGATCTTATATCCACAGCTTCTGGAAAAAATAAATGGAAAATACCTGCTCCGGTTTTACCGATTAAGATAGCAGCTAGTTTATTAGGTCGGTTTCCTTCATTTCCAATCACTAAAGAGCAGTTGACCATGCTATTAGAGGGTAACACCTGCGATTCAACCCTTGAATACAAAGAGTTCGATATTAGTCCAACTAATTTCTCACCCAAAAGTTTGACGTATTTAGCGGCCGATTAATCCAATAGATTGTCCGTATACCATTTAAAATAAATCACTGATATATAATGGAATTTGCCAAGCCCCGTATCGTTATAAGCAAATGTTTAGAGTTTGACGCTTGCCGATACAATGGCGCATCTATTAATGATAAAATAGTCCGATCACTTAAGAAACATGTGCAATTTATTCCCGTTTGTCCTGAAGTAGAAATTGGTTTGGGTACTCCCCGCGATCCAATAAGGTTAGTTAAGAAAGATGATGAGATTCGTCTTGTTCAACCAAGTACAAAAATCGATGTAACAACCAAAATGAATAAATTTTCAATGAATTACTTATCCAATTTGAAACAGGTTGATGGATTTATTTTTAAAAATAGATCTCCTTCCTGTGGTCTACGTGGAATAAAGGTTTATGTTGGGCTTGAAAAATCACCTGTTTCTTTTACTGATAAGGGAATTTTTGCGAAAGCAGTTCTTAAACAGTTTCCAAATACTCCTACGGAAGAAGAGGGTCGCTTAACAAATCGCGAAATAAGGGAACATTTTCTCACTGCCGTATATGCGCTAGCAAAATTCCGAAGAGAAATGGATCGGCCTAGTAAAAGAAAACTGATAGAATTCCATAGTGCAAACAAATATTTATTTATGATGTATAATCAGACAATTATGAAGAAAATGGGTAAACTGTTGGCTTCTCTTTCCGATAGAGAACTAAAAGAGACTATCACTTTATATTACGAAATGCTTAAAAAACTATTTTCCAGAAAACCAAGTCGAAGATCAGTAATTAATGTCCATATGCACGCAATGGGGTTCTTTTCCAAAGACTTGAATACAAAAGAGAAATCTCACTTCTTAAGAATGCTTGAAAAGTTGCGGAATCAGTTAATTCCAATCAGTGCGGTAAACAGTATATTAGAATCCTGGTTAGCAAGATATGAACAACCTTATCTTTCCAAACAAACATTTTTCCAGCCATTCCCACAACAATTAATCATGCTAATTGATTCTGGAAAAGGAAGAATTCGTAACTAAGAATGATTTTCAGAGACTTAAAACTAACTAATCTAATTAATATAATATATTATTGATCATCCTCATTGCTGGCCATTTAAATGCTCAAAACAGTAATGTATCAGGTTTCATTACCGATGAAGAGACTGGCGAAGCACTTATTGGTGCTAATGTGTTTATTGTTGAAACGGGGAATGGTATGTCGACCGACAAAAACGGGTATTTTATTTTACAGAATATTCGTCCCGGAAGCTATACTCTTATGGTTTCATACATAGGGTATGCCACACTGCAAAAAGAAATAACTTTCGGAGCCGATGAATCTATTAAAATGAATTTGGAACTTGGGATTGAAGCTGTAACAATAACTGAAGTGGATGTATCAGCAGAGAAACTACAGCGAAAAAATAATATACAACCGAGTCGCGTAAATTTATCGCCGCGCATTATAAAGGCAGCCCCTGCCCTTGCAGAACCAGATATTTTTCGTACTATTCAAGCGCTACCCGGCGTGCTAACCAGCAATGAAGCAAGCACAGGTCTTGTTATCCGTGGTGGGAATACCGACCAAAATTTAATTCTTTTGGATGGTATTACAGTTTACAACCCAACTCATTTTGGCGGAATTTTTTCCAATTTCCTTGTTGATGCGGTCAAGGAAGCGGAATTAATTAAAGGCGGATTTAATG
>JBJKZU010000041.1:0-30088 GCA_045569095.1 Fidelibacterota bacterium | reverse complement strand
AGGTCATCCCGTTCAATAATATCCAGGGTTGTATTAGCAGCGGCACAACTCACTGGATTACCGCCAAAGGTTGATATTGTATTTTTTTGGAGTGAATCAGCAATTTCCTTGGTGGATATTAATGCTGCTAAAGGTAATCCATTGGCAATTCCTTTGGCCATAGTGATCATGTCCGGTTCTACATCATAGTGATCGATACCCCAAGTTTTTCCAGTGCGGCCAAAACCGGTCTGAACCTCATCGGAAATAAAAACACCGCCATGGTCTCTTACAATTTCTGCTACAATACGGAAATATTCTTTTGGCGGCGTAATGAATCCACCCACACCCTGAATTGGTTCTACCAGAATACCAGAGATCTTTCCTGTGGTGCTTGTCTGGATTAATTCTTCTACATCTTCAGCACAGGCAACACCACAATCAGGGTAGGTTAGTTTTAGGGGGCACCGGTAACAATAAGGTGCCAGCGCATGTTTTACAGCACTAACTTGAGTTGATAAAGCACGCCACGGTGAATGTCCAGTAAGCGATTGTGCTAATAGCGATCTTCCCGAATAACCATGTCTCAGAGATATAATTTCTGAGTTGCCAGTATACAATTGGGCCAGCATGACTGCCGTTTCATCGGCTTCTGTTCCAGAGGCGTGCAAAAAGACCTTTTCCAGTTTATCTGGTGTCATCCTTACTAGTCGTTCCGCCAGATCCACAACTGGCATAGTGGGATAAAGGGATGAAATATGGCTCAGTCGATTTACTTGCGCTGTTACAGCGGCATTGACCTCTTCGTTTGCATGACCCACTGATACAGTAAGAATCCCGCCGAAGAAATCAAGATAACTATTACCTTCCATGTCTTTGACGCGAAATCCATTTGCTTTTGAAACAACTAAAGGCTCTTTATAATAATTCTTTACAGCATCAAAAATATACTGTTTATGTTTATTGCGAATTGTATTACTGTTATCCATAATTATTCCTTATTGGGAAACTAACAATCTTTTTTTTGCGGTTGTGATCCAATTAGTATACTGCCACCATCTCAACACTATTGTTTCACATTGACATTGGAATTATCGTGCTGGTTATTGGATGACATATGACACTTATCTGTTGCATTATTCATGGGATCGCCTAGTTTAATCTGTTTTCCCGTTCCAACGGAGCTAGTAAACGTAATGACCGGAGCATCAGGGTTTTAAACTAGGGTTTTCCCGTACCCTGTGATCATTTTTCAAGAATATTATTCTAAAAATAATTTAGGTTATTTATTGACGAGAAACAACGAGTTTGAATCCTTATATTCCTCTTAAATATAATTTACTAAATAGGATATTTTATTAACCAAGTCCAATACAAATGGTGAAGCTAGTTTTTAGTACATTTTACAACAAGACTTCTGGATTTTAGATATATCAAATGTTGTGTTAAAAATGGTGGCAAAAAATTACAAAAAACAAATTCTTGTGGTGTAAATCCTGCTTCATCCAATAACGAAAATAACTGATTTTTTGAGAACTTGTGTTTGTGGGGATTCTCAAATTTTAATCTGAGAAAAAAATAAAGGATTTGCATAATAGTGATGTCACCCCGGATTCTCTCCTGCGGTATTGCAAGCACAAAAGTACCCTTGTCCTTTAACATCTTTCTGATATTGACCAAAACATCTTTGGGGTCATCCACATGTTCCAAAACGTGTGAATTTATGATAACATCAAAAAACGATGAGTATTTCTCAAAAAATTTCTCATTAATCAATTCCGCTTTTATCCCTTTTCTTTCGCAAGCCTCAATGGCTGTTTTATTTATGTCCGCACCCATTACATTATATCCATAGGCCAGTTTTACGTATGAAGCATGCCTACCAGTGTTGCAGCCATAATCTAGAACATTACTATTTTCATCTGCAGCAGCAAACTTGACTATGCTTTTGTTTTCGTACTTTCCGAAGCGCAGGATGTTTGTGTTAATCCAAACCGAAACATCCATGAACTTGGAATAAAACCGATCATAGGGCAAAATTTTATTCATATTTGTAAATACGCTAAATTATTTTAAGGCGGGTTATTAATTAAAATCAACTTATTAGAATTTTTGGGTTACCGGGTAGTCCTTTATCCATTTCTTGTAGTATCAATCGATTAATTGGTTTTTTGATTGGATTACATCGCATACCAAATTTAATCCTGATGAGATCCCATTTACCATTTAGAGTTGCTATTATATATCATCAATTATTCTAGAATATTCTTGTGGTGATTTAGTGCAAAATAATAAATACTAAATTTTTATAATTGTATTTAATTAGTGATTATATTATTAAATAATTAAATAATTAAAAATATATGTCCTCAATTTTTAGTTCAGTTTTATTCGCTGTTAATCGAGAAGATCACTTGGTTGAGTGTCAAGTTATTGAACAACATAAACCTGAACGAATGCTTGCAATTGGAAGCGGTGGCTGTATTGCTCTAACTTTGAAAACAATTTACCCAGATTTACATTTAACAGTTTTTGATATAAATCCCTATCAACTATCTCATATTAATAAAAAAATAAAGGCTTTAAGAAATTCTGATTATGATGCATTAAATATTTCTAATAATAATGATTCATGCTTAAATCAATCAGGGAAATTTGATAAAATGTTTCAAGATCTACGAAAATCATTTATTAATAATATATCTGGAGAATATGAATTAAATAAATTTTTTGATGTTGAGACCACTTCAAATCAAAGAAGAATTATTCAAAATAATTGGATAAATCATTATAGCATTTATAAACCATTTGAAGATGTTTTTAATGATATTTCTATAGCGAAAATTTTTGGTGATAAAGCCACTAAACATGGAGACCCGGGGTCATATATCAATTATATGAAAAAAAAGATTATAGAAGGAATTCTTCGGACAGATTCGCATTTAAATCCTTTTTTACAACATATTTTTCTAGGATACTATAAATCGGAATACGTTTTTCCTTATCTATCTTCAAACGGCAATCAAGTTTTAGAATTAATAGAAGGAGATATTTTTACTATAAAGAATATTTCTTCCTACAATATTGTAAGCCTTTCAAATATATTTGATTGGAGTGAAACTGAATCTGTAAAAGAACATGCAGAATACTTATCACAATTAAAAAAAGGATCTGCTATAATTCTAAGACAATTAAATAATCATAAGGATTGGATTAATATTTTTAGTAAATATTTTGTTGAAGAAAATTCATTTGATTTATACTGGCAAATACATGATAGAAGCCTATTCTACGATCATTTTAAACTGTTTATCCGCAAATGAAATATGAATTTGATATTATTGGCCCGGAAAATATTAATAATTATATCCATGATTTCAGATCACTTGAAGAAAAAATAGAATACCCTTTAGAAAATGGGCTTGGAAATTTCAGAATTATTCATGGAGAAAATTATCATACCTTTTTTACTCAGCAGGGTTTTAAAACAAGATTTGTAGCAATAAAAAAAAGGAATAAGGTCATAGGAACCATTGCCGGAATCTGGAAACCTATAATAATAAACAATAAAGAGTATACAGGTTTTTACATATCAGATCTGAAAATTGATTTAGACTACAGAAAAAAGAATATTCTAAGAAAACTACTATGGTATCTTGTTAAACGCTGGCCAATTACTCCAGATTATCAAGGTTGGGATTTCAACTATTATTGTACTATGCTAAAAGATGGCAAAGGAGTAGATAGAACTTTCAAAGGGTTCAATCCTGCAAAATTACCATCACAATCAGCAACTTTGAATATTTATATGGTTGATCCAAGTACCCTTCTTTCATTAGATATAAATTCCTTACCTGAAAATGAAAACTGCAGTTCAGTCAATCTCAGCCCTCTTCGTATAGAAAACGTACTATGGAATGATGGGATAAAAGATATCCTGTCTACAACTGACAACTCAATCATGCAATTAGGACATCTACATCCACAAATACTTACTAAGAAATTTTCATCTAAACTTATTCAAAGTATTTCAGAAATAATTAATAAAGAAAAAGGGTTGGCATGTTTTGCAGTTGATAATCGTGAAACTGAAAAAATAAAATGGCTCGATTATAGTGGAATTACAACAAATACAAAGTGTAATATTTTTTCTTTTTCACCATTTGCACCATCTCTTAATAAGAGCGATATTTTATTTATTTCTACTGGAGAGATATAAATGGATTCATATATAAATAAATTAAAGAATGAAACACCAATATCATCACAGATATATTTTTCTAGGTTGCTTGATGGTTCAATGTCTTTTGAATTATTTAAAAGTTCTCAGGCCAACTTTTATAGTGCTGTCTGCTATTTTTCCCGTCCAATGTTCTCACTTTGTTCTAAGATCGATAACTATGAAGACAGACTGATTATATTAGAAAATATTATTGATGAACATGGAAATGGAAATATCAAAGATTCCCATGGTGAAACATATAAAAAGTATTTATTAAACCTTGGTGTAAATAAAAAAGACATTAATAAAACATTTAATCATTCAGCAGTTTCTAATTTTTATTCAATTATTGATAAAACTGTAGAAAAGAATAATATTGAAACATCCATTGCAATGTTTGGTATTATGGAAGATCGATATACTGAAATTTCATCATCTATATCTTCCGCATTGGTCAATAATAGTTGGTTAAGAAAGGATCAACTTGCTCACTATAAAACTCATAAAGAATTAGATGCCTATCACGCAGAACTATTTTACAAATTAGTACGTCATAAATGGACAGAAATAACATCTCGAGAGAACATTAAAAGAGGTTTAAAACTTGGGAATAAAATAATTTTTGATCTTTTTAATGATCTTTTGAAAGTGAATTAAATACCGCATTTCTAGCAGTAACATTTTTTTCATACTAATATATTTTCCACCTTGTATCTGATATAGATAGATACCAGCCTAAATATCAAAAATAGTGTATAACAATATGTGCGTATCCAGTACTAAATATCTATAAACAAAAAACCCCGCTATTTAGCGGGGTTTGATGTGGTAAAAAGGTTAGAATTATTTTAACAGTACCATCTTTTTAGTTTGAATAAAATCACCAGCCTGAATCTTATATAGATAAACACCATTAGCGGCAGGTTTTCCGAAATCATTGGTTGCGTTCCAGATAATGGATTTGAATCCAGCCTCTTGATAACTGTCAACAAGCTGTTTTACCTGCCTACCTAGCATATCATAAATAATGATTGTAACGTTTTCATTGTCGGGTAAATCATATCGAACGCTTGTTGTTGGATTGAATGGATTAGGATAATTTTGATGAAGAGCAAACTCTTTTGGAAGTAAAGCTTCATCTTGAGAGCCCATCCCTGTAACAGTTAGACCTAATGGGATAAATACACTCCCGTCATCAGGATCATTACTCATGACGTAAATAAAGGCATTATAATAACCTGTTGATAATGCTGAGGCGTCTACAGTAAGTGTAATATCAGTTGATCCATCTGCTGCCACTATCCCCGATGAAGGTTCAAAGCTTATCCACTCAGAACCGGCTGAGAATTCTACAGACTCAGATGCGCCGAATTGCCCACCGCTTGCTATTATATCACCATTTAGAGATAGATTATACAATCCAGAACCATAATTACAACAAATGCCATCTCCCCAGGCATCATAGATCGTGAAAACATAATCACCGTCATCCAGTTGAATATCCCATGAATAGCTCAGTCCTGCTGTAGTTAATTCACCAGTTACTATCCCATCAATATATCCACCTGAACTGGTATATAAACTCCATGAAGTTTCAGCTGGATAATCATCGGTTACGATATTTATTTCAAATGCATTTGGAAGATCGCGATTGGTATATGAAAACTCGATATAAAAATCCAAATCACTACCCCCTCCATTGGCTATGGTAAGTGTTTCCGAAAAATTCTCTCCAGATTCTACCGTTAGATCGAATGATCCTGGTGTAGTATCGATATCGGGCGCAATAAGGACTGTGGAAGTTACAGGTACTGTAACAGTGGGTTCATCAGGGTCATTGGAAGTAATGACCACATTAGCGGTGAAATCACCTGTACTTGTACCAACGAGAGACAGGGGAATTGAATCGGTCTCTAGTGGATAGATTTGAAAAGATGTTACAGATACCGTAAGGTTTTCACTATCGGAAGTGATATTTTGAATTTCCAACATATCAGTTCCAGTATTTTCAAGTTTCAAGAATGCTTCATTTGAATAGTCCAAATAGGAAATACCAAAGTTCACAGTATCATATGGAACATAAATATCCGGTATTCCAGTTAAACTCATCTGCGCTGAGATTGAATACTCCGGGGCTAATGGATCATTGCTATAAAAGACGATATCAGAAAAATAATCACCCCCTAACATTCCGGTTCCATTAAAAATAGCTGTAATATCTTGACTACTTCCCGCTGGAATTACCCCAGTTTGCAAATCGACGGATAGCCATCCTGGTGAAAAATCAAAACTAATACCGGGAGTGGGCCAATCTGGTACTATGTCCACATTTGTCTCGCTTAAATTATCTACAATTATACCAAAATTTATGCCATCAACATTATACGTTGTATATGTTCCATCAAAATAGATGGCAGCTGTACCAAGAATTACCTCATTACCATATGGTTCTACACTATTAGTTGTCAAAGTATCAACATCATATCCAACCCATTCACCATAGAATGGGTCATATGCATAATGCACTAATTTAGCCCAATTATCATGATATCTTACAATCATCCCTTCTGCACCAATGTTCCACCAAGGAATCATATCCGACATTGGTCTACCGGTATTTGGGTTCTGGTCAGCATCAATATAAATAAACATGGTTGCAATTCCAGATGTGTTAGTCCACCCAACATAACTATCCCATTTTATTAATAATTCTTCTTCATTTATATCCGCGTATACGTTTTGGACATCAATAGTAAGCGCATCTTCATCTACATCAGTGTATAATAATTGCCACGAACGACTTGCATCCCTGGAATGTCTTGCATCATCAGCAGTTTCTGAGTCAAGATTGCTTACAGTATTATTTAATTTCTGTAAAGATTTACGATAATTTTGCCGTGTTTCAGTTTCCATAACATCATAATTTCCTTTAAATGGTATCGGGTTATTTCGATAATTAAATTGGCTGGCGTCTGGGCTGCGGCGTTGTTGCTGCGACTGATTATATAGATCAATTTCATAAATAAGATCACTCGCTCCACTATTACTTACTGTAACCACCTGGTCCAGGGTATCACCTACATTTATATCAGCCGATAATATATTTGGTGATGCCGTTATTACTGGCGGCTCAACAGCATTTGCATATACAGGAATAGTGAAAGTCCCTTGATCCGGATCATTAGACACTATTGTAATGGTACCACTGTCCGTACCTACAATCGTGGTTGTAAATGTTACATCCAGAATTATTCTCTCATCATAATTAATACTTGCAGAAGATTGTGAAACCGTGAAAGCAGTATTATCTACCGTAATACTACTTACATTTAGAGAATCTGATCCATCATTGCCCAACGTTAATTCCAGTGTCCCACCATAATTCCCTGGGCCAGCATAATTCACATATATTTCTCCAAAATCCGCCGGGTACGGATCTGCCCAGATATCAGCAGCGCCTGTAACATTTAATTGTGCCGAGAGTACTACTTCCGGAGTAACAGGATCATTACTCGAAACTATAATATCTGCGGAATATTCACCAGCAAACATACGGCTAGCATCAAAAATAATATCTACATCCAATGATGAGTCCGCTGATACTGTACCTGATTCTGGTGACATATATATTCCATTATATTTTCTAGTCCTAGTGTATGAAAACCCACCGCCTTGGGCGCTTTTAGTCCAGCTGTGCCACTGCACTTCATAGTAAATATCATCCTCAATAAGATGCATAACCATCGGCAGATTATTCGGTATAAAAATATTGTTTAAGCTATTGCCAACACTATGATCTAACATCATTACAAAATCAGTTTCAAAGATTAGATTATCAATGTTTTCTAATGGTCCGATTGCCCATTCTACACCATCTGGACCATGGGGATGCCAACCAGCCATTTCATTAAAGGCATTGAAAATACAACTATTATCACCCCGGGTGATCCAGATATTATCGGTGACCCTATCCTGGTTTTGAGGTAATTGCCAATCCGCATAGTTATTTTTGGTAAAAGTGACAGAATCCAAGGTGATCCAATCAGTGTCACTATCCCAGCGAAGATCAGCGACACCATTATTTGTGATCGTTACTGACTGAGCCTCTGTCTCACCTGTATTTAGATCAGCCGAAAATGAATTCGGCGCTACCGCTATTACTGCCGGCTCAAGAGCATTTGCATATACGGGAATAGTGAAGGTTCCTTGGTCCGGATCATTAGACACTATTGTAATGGTACCACTATCAGTACCTACATCCGTTGTTGTAAATGTTACATCTAGCACTATCTCCTCACCATAATCAATACTTGCAGAAGATTGTGAAAGTGTGAAGGCAGTATTATCTACCGTAATACTGCTTACAGTTAGAATATCTGTTCCATCGTTTCCTAGTGTTAAATCAAGTGTACCACCATAATCTCCTGGGCCATCATAATTCACATATATTTCCCCAAAATCCACCGTGTCCGGATCTACCCAGATATCAGCAGCACCTGTAACACTCCAATGCGCCGGCACTATCACTTCCGGATCATCTGGATCATTACTCGAAATAATAATATCCGCATAATATTCACCATCAAACACACCACTAGCATCAAAAATAATATCTACATCTGATGATGAGGCCGCTGATACTGTACCTGATCCTGGTGAATTATATATTCCATCATAAGGTGTAGTCCTAGTATATGAAAACCCACCTCCTTGGGCACTTTCAGTCCAGCTGTGAAACTGCACTTCATAGTAAATATCTTCCTCAATAAGATGCATAAGCATTGGTAGATGATTTGGTATTAAACTATCATTTAAAACATTCCCAACAGTATGCCCTAACACAATTCCAAAGTCACCAAAGGTTAAGGTATCAATTTCTTCAAATGTTCCGATTGCCCATTCTGTGCCTTCTGGGTTATGGGGATGGACATCACCACCTTCACTATAGGCATTGAAAATAGCACTATTATCACCCCGGGTGATCCAGATATAATCGGTGACCCTATCCTGGTTTTGAGGTAATTGCCAATCCGCATAGTCATCTTTGGTGAAAGTGACGGAATCCAAGGAGATCCAATCAATTTCCATATCCCAATTAAGGTTACTATCTCCATCGTTAGTTATTGTCACTGTCTGGGTCTCTATCTCACCTGTATTCAAACTCGAAGACAGTGAATCAGGACTCACCCCAATATTTGGCTGTCCATTCAGGGGATGAAGTATTGTAACTGCAAAAAGAAAAATTATTATTGACGGTTTAAAATTCTTCACGGATAAATCCTCTCTTAATAATTATTTAAATAATATTAGTAGACTGGAAAGTAATTGTAATTTAATTGAATATAATAATTATTACAATACTACCAATCTACATTCATAAAATATTGATATATATCACATACTTTTATAATTAAGACATAATTCATATTTTATTAAAACCATCCACTTGAATGCCAAACAATATTTATTTTATATCCTTTATCATAGACTGCCCTATCTAATAATCTCCAAGATTATGTAAAAAAATACCTGTGACTTAAATTTCATCAACATTTATTTCCATACCAGATAAATCATCTAATACATTTTCCATTTGGATTGGATTCATTGAATAATGAATAACGCAATCACCTCGTCCTTTATTTTTCCTGCTGATAGTGACTTTCATTTCTTCCACCAGCCAGGTATAAGAAAAACCAAGCCCCAAGTGCTCCTGATTATAGTCCAAACCATACTTGCGAATATAAATATCCCGTAACTCCTCAGTATTTTCATAATTATTGGAAGAGATCAGTTTTATTTCTGATAGTTCATAATCCACATAACTCATGTGCACCGCAAAAGGTTCTTTAATGCCTTTGACAAAATACCAGTAATTGGGTTTCGTGTAGCTATATCCGGGATAGCGATACCAGCTTAATTGACCATTATCAATTAACTGATTTCTTTTTTCATTTACTGTAAGCAAGTGATCACCAAAATTGAATGTCAGAAAAATTCCATTTGGAAGAGTTTGATTTGCCACTGATGGTTCTTCTGCAGTAAGGACAACAGTCATAACAATAATTAATAGAGTAATGATTGGTAGAGCTTTTCTATCAAATGTTAGCATCAGGGAAATCTAGGGCTAATTATGGAAAAATTAGAGTAGTAGATAAATGACGGTTTTATGATGCCAGACATTACTTCATTCAGGATCAGTAAATACAATATTCATCGTGAAATTTTCCAGAGGTTCACGTTTCCACCAGAATCCTTTCCTTTTCTGCTGCGGTTCAGAAAAATTGTAATAATAAAATGTAAGGCGCATATATTTTGGTTTATTGGATAATTGGCTATCCTGACCCAAAAGTTCTAGCACTTTTTTATTTCCCTGTCGCAGAGCTCTTAAAAACCGGGCAAACCAGTAGCTATGCCCCACATAACTGTTAATGTGCATTTGAATATTATCTATTAGCTGCTGTCTATCCCCAATATCCATGGTATTCAGGTTTTGGAGCTCCGGTGCAGTTAAAAACTGATCAAGACGCAGTTCACCCAATGTCATATCTCCCCTAGTCATAACTTCAAGAAAACGTTTATACATTGAAAGAGAAAATTGTGCATCCATTAATCTTTCTATATACAGTGCTTCAAACCACATTTGCCAATCCAGTCGTGGCATGTGTGGGAAAAAGAATCTTGGTCGCATTTGCAAAGCAACGGGTTTGTAATCAAAATAATACGGGATCCAATTTTCTCCATCAGAACTATGTTCTATGATGATTTCCGGACGTGTGGTGGTCATGACTCGAAAAAGACCATAGGAATTCATAGATCGAGAATATCGTGCAGAACGAATTAGGGATTGAGTCACACTGGAAGTAGAAATATTCACGCCTGGAATATTTGATCTATTACCCCGTAAGTCTAAGCGTAGGTAATAGCAACCGGTCCATACAAACATAAAAAGTACCAGCGCGCCCACAGCAGATTGCAAACGCCTGAGCCGACCAATACGGTAGTTTTCATTATTTTTTGGTTTAAAAAACATTCTTATGGACTCCGGAATAGTCTGGTCATCTAGTAATGGCAAGCATAGTATTATCGTTAACAAATTAAAGAAACCGTAGTTGCCAGTAAGAATGATCATTACCTGTAAAAATATGAGTCCGGTAATGGCAATGTTTTTAAAACGGCGGGGTAGGAAAATAAAAAAAGGAAGAATCATTTCAACCGCATAGGTAATGAGCAGTGCTAATTTGTGAAACCATTGGGGCAGCCAATGAAAATACCAGCTGATCCACGATGGAATTGGCTGAGTCCAATAGTGATAATCTAATGCAGTAAGATCCAGCCAGGCATTTGTATCTCCCGATCCAAAATAGGTGAATTTCACGGTGCCTGACTCGAACATTAATTTGAATAATAACAACCATAACAGCCACCGTCCAATACCATTTGGATCAAAGGGCTCAGAATACTTATCACGGAGCTGCCAGGGTAAATAAAATAATGATAGCAACATAATTTCCAACAATAATAGATCCCATTGAAAATTGAGAAAAGGTGCGGCAACCACTTGTAGGGAAAGATAACAACTCCAACTCACTAGTACTGAGATAGCCGGTAATACACCCAGAATCAGCAACAATGCGGTTGAACAACCCGTAATAAATAATGCAGTCAAGCCGCTAGTTCCAGGGAAAAACCACAACCAACTGGGTTTTTCCAGCAAACGTGAAACTGTCATTGATCCGTTTAGATTATTCAAACGTGCTTGATCAAGATTTTCGCTATAAGGGACAATACCTTCCGGACCAAATAAACCTGCCGATTGCACCCAGAGGGATATGAAAGCTATCATAATAGTAATACCTAAAAGTCGGCCATATAGCCAGGCACTAATACGGTAGGTAGGTAACACAAGACTTTTTCCCCAGAAAACGCGTACCAATCGCCCAAAGATCTTTCTGTTATTGGCTACAGATTGATACCCCCATTCTGACAAACCAGCAAACCAGCGAAACCGTTTATAAGCCCAATAGGCCCAACCTCGCCATGGATACTCCGCGTAAAATCGATAAATTGCAGCCGCAGCACGATAAGACTTTCCCGCTGGCGTAAAAAGGTAAACTGCTGAACTATAATCTTCTGTTGGAGCCTGGGGCCATTTTTGGTGCAGTGACTGGTAAGGAATTAAGTCTACCTTACTTTCTCTGTAAGAATCAAAGCGCTCGGCACACAATCGGCAGAAATTGCATTCCCCATCCCAAACTAATATTGGTCTAGGGGGTTTGAACATCTCTGAGTTATTGGTCAAAATAATTTAACCAGCAGCAATAAGTTATTGCAAAATGAATTCTAAATCGCTTTCAATCATTCCCGTAGTATTTGGCAATTCTTGAAGTACCCGAATCATTCAAGTAATAGATCCATTTACCATATTTTCTTGATACACCATCTTGTGTGATATCTTTGTACGATCCCTCTATCTTTTGCTGACCATTTGAATACCATTTTTTCCAAGGTCCGTGTAAAATACCATTCCGATAAGTTTCTACTTCTAGATTATTACCATTCCAATACCAATACAACCAGCTACCCTCCTTCTTACCCGCATAATAATACCCTTCTTTCCAGGCCTGCCCACTATCGTACCAGGTTTTCCATAGACCACTTTTTAATCCGTTTTTATAATAACCTTCATGTTCTTTTTGGCCATTAGCATACCAGGTTGTCCAGATACCATTTCTTTTACCTCGAGAGAATTTTCCTTCTAAATTAATATCACCATTCTCATTTACATCAATAATTCTTCCAGTATATGGATTGCTATCTCGCGGCTGGTAATATAAACCATCCTTTTTTTGAAGATTATTGATTTTTATTACTGATTGGGCAGTAATAAATCCAACTAGAATTAGATTGATCCAAAATAGGTTTTTAATTAGCATATTTATTACCCAATCCTATAAAATATTTGCAGTAGAACAACCAGAATCGCAACACCAACATAACCATATTTTGCCACTGGATTCCACCATGATCCAACTGGATACTGGGCACCACTATTGATTGCTAACCTTGCTTTTTCGATTGGATTAATCCAGAAAAAAAGAAAGGCAGCCATGGCCGCCCCAAGAGGTGTGAAATATACAGTTACAATATCAACAAATTTGGTGAAAAGAGACATATCAATTGCTAGAGGTATACCGCAAGTGAAGCCAGATATTGCTACAATGCCAACGGCTGTTCTTCGTGTCCATTGGAACTGATCTATCAACGATTCTACAATAATTTCCATTATATTGATAAGAGAAGATAAAGCAGCAAAAAGGACACCTGTAAAAAACATTACGCTGAATAACTGGCCACCAGGCATAGTGGAGAATATTTCCGGTAAGGTGATAAACAGCAGCTGCGGACCTGCTGCCAGATCAAATCCGTACGCAAATATAGCTGGAATAATAACCAACGCAGACAGCAAGGCTCCTAGCGTATCCAAAATCACCGTACTCACAGCGGAAAAAGGAATATCCGCATCCTGCCCTAGATAACTGCCGTAGACTAACATTGCTGCACCACCCAAGGATACAGTAAAAAATGCTTGCCCTAGGGCCATACCCCAGGTGCTCGGTTTTAAAAGAAAGGACCAATCTGGATTGAGTAGATAATTAATGCCTTTCATTGCACCTGGCAGTGTCAAAGAGCGTACTAGCAGTATAAGAAATAAGACCAGTAACACTGGCATAATCATATTGTTCACCCTTTCAATTCCCTTTATTATTCCAAAAACAACAATGAGTCCGGTAATAATAATTGCGAGAAGCTGCCAATATATACTATCAGGGTGTCCTGCAAGTGCATCGAAATAAACTCCTCTGGAGACACCAGATAAATATGCACCAGTGGTGGATGCATATATGTATTTCAATACCCATCCCGTAACAATTGCATAAAAGATAAATACACAGCTTGCATTCAGTACTGGGTATGCTCCCAATAATCTGCCAAACCTCAGTCCTCTGAGGCGTAGTATTTTGTCAAATGCACCAACAGCGCCTTTACCGGCCCAACGGCCAAGACCATACTCACACATCAGACCGGTCATACCTAACCCAATTACAAAAATAAGATAAGGTACTAGAAAGGCCGCCCCGCCATACTGACCCAACCTCCAGGGAAACATCCATATATTTCCCATGCCAACTGCAGCTCCGGTACAGGCCAGGATGAAACCAGTTCCAGAAGAGAATTTTTCCCTTTTTTCTACCATACTACTTTTTGTTGATTCCGCATCAGGAACATGGTTTATAAATAATAGAATTATCTATCGCGCAGAGGTTCTATCCCGTTTATTTAATAATTGCTCAAATATTACCGAGCCCTTACCAGGTTCACTCCAGGGACAGACTTCAATACAAATAGCACAGCCATATGTTTTTACAAAATAGGGGATGCATTTATCGAAATTGACATACCATTTATTATTACCACGAACCAGTTGTTTTTCATTTGATAAGGCATCTGGCGGACAATCAATAACACAGCGCTGACAGCGATAGCAAAGATCATCAACCAGCAGATCCACCGGTTGATCCAAAGCTAGAGGCAGGTCAGTGGTAACCGTGGTAAGTCTAAAGTTTGAGCCGAACTCCTTGCTGATCAGGGAACCATGCTTACCCAACTGACCCAGTCCTGCCTTGATGGCTAAGGGGATATGTAGTAGGTCGGTACTGTTCGGGTTACCATACGCTTTTGCCGGCCAACCCATATTGCGGATAAATGCACTGAGTTCAATAGCTATTTTGGATAGTTTTCGGTAAGAGCGCATTACTTCCACACCAGCCCTTTCCTGGGGGACAAAACCCATTTCTTTTCTATCCATTGACTGACCAATACAAATGGCATATTTATAGGGTACCTCATGCTTATCATAAACAGCATCAGCTGATATATCCGTAATGCCTACGAGTTCCGCACCAAGTCTAGCCGCTCGATATTTGATATCATCAGCCATTTTATCGAGATCATCAACCGCTACTTGATTTTCATTGATCGGGCCATCTTGCTTACGCAACTGCCACACATTGGCCATAATCTGTTTTAGAATATTCCAGCTGGTAATATAGCTGAAAAATTGATCCATTGCGTGCCAGGCCAACTGTTTTCCGCCGGGATCATGGAAAACATGTTTTGCCCGAACCTTCTCCTTTACACCTAAACCATTGATCTCATTACCCGAGACAGGTGGTTTTTTATAACTAAAAGCGTATTCAGTTGATGGTGGGTTGAATGGTTTCAAGGATATCTACCCTCATCAACCCAGTATTTTTTTCCCTGCCATTCCTTGAGTTTATAAATGATACGAATTCTGCTTCCAACAAATACATACTGGAATACCATTTTAATAATATGGAACATCAATTTTGTATCCCGTGAGATACGGTGCTTAAAGGATCTATTTTTGGTATACTGTCCATCTATTGTTCGCATTTAAATACCCAAACCTTAACTGAAACTATTTTGCAACCCATCTTTCACTTTGATTTGCCCAATCAATTTCATGGAAAGCGTTATTGTCATTTGGCATATCTGACACAAACCGTGTAAACATTACACCAGTTTTACGATTTAGCACCATCATTGCATTGGAACTACCAAAGGTTCCAACATATTCAAAATCATTATCCTTTTCAATGGGCGCTTGTCCCATGAAAACAACGGCACATAGCATTAATGATGCACCGGTTATTATACCTATGATGTATTCTTTCATTGTAACCTCCTATTTACTAATCTAAAACCGAATCCTGGGAACGTTCATTCATTTGTCCATACCACCGTTTCACAACTTTGAAGAGCTCCCATTTGTCAAGCCTTTCTATACTGAAATATTTATCCTTAAAGGTATCGTAAAATTCTTTATTAATAAAGTAGTCCCAATCCTGCAGCACTATGGTATTTGTTTTTTTTGTAGCAACTATAATTCCCTCAGCCCAGATGTCTAAGATGAGACACCGCAATGCATTTTCAGCGACGTCTGGCCATTCCATATCATATAACTTGGCTAGGGTATCCGCCTTTACTTTATACAATAGTGCGCTCATTTGTAAAGGAATCATTATATCTTTATCAAAAACCCGTTTTAACCAAGAAACTATACCATCAAATCCCATTTCAGCAAAACCATTAACGACAAAACCTGGGGGCAAAGTATCAATAAAATATTCAGGAGGTTCAGGATTGAGCACAAGTTTCCCTTTATATTTAATATATAATGGATCTTCTGGATCTAACCATCTGGAATCAAATACAACCATATCGCTTATTTCTATTTGAAAATTATCAGACATTTAAATACAAAATATGCTATGGATATTCAACCGTATTTCCTTCAGAATCTGTTTTTACGATCCAGAGTTTGGTGTACCCTTCACCAAAAGAATCCGTAGAACCGATAACTATAAATCCACCATCGTAAGCTTCAACTACCCCATATGCCTTTTCATCCTGATTCCCGCCATGTTTCTTATTCCATAAAATTTGGCCACTATTTACATCTACACCCCAAACTCTGTATTTAAAAGGATCCCCTGAACTACTACGAGTATAGCCTGCAACCGCTACAACATCTTCATTTTCTGTAACTGTCAGTGACATGCCTATATCATAATTATTATTTCCGTGGTTTGACTGCCATAAAATAGTACCGGAAGCTGAAATACGCATTATCCAGAGGTCCAAGTTCGATTGCGATAATGATTTTTTACCAGCAATCACATAACTATCATCAGAAAGTTTTACAATATCCTGAGCTTCGTCCCAGTAATTACCACCCAATTCATGCGACCATTCGATATTTCCACTAGCATCTGTTTTCACAACCCAAAAATGATCATAAAATTCAAAATTACGATCATGCAGTTTATTTCCTGCCAATACAAATCCACCATCATCTGCCTGAACAACCCCCCAAAAACTATCCATAGGAGAATTTGCAATCCCATATCGCTTCACCCATTGGATGTCGCCTCCTTCTGACATGCGAAGGATATAGGCTTGTCCCTTCTGGCCATGTCCTCCCGTACCAGGATCTCCACCTACACCTCCCACGACAATATAATCACCTGCAACCGTTTCAATTACGTCTTCTACATAGTGCCTATTAGAATATGGTAGTTTATAATCCCATTGTATTTCGCCATTTGGATCTGTTTTGAAAATATTTTCACCTCCTCCAATGATCAATCCACCATCAGATGTATGGTTTACGGCATTACCCCTACTCAGACCTGATAAATCACTATATACGTGGTTCCACAATTCATTACCCAATTCATCAACTTTCATTAGCCATGCTTTATTTGAGTTTTTTCCAGAAATGAAATAGGTACAATTTTCTGCCTGTATAATATCATAACCTGCTGTATTAACTGGCTCATCATGAGTAATAACATATTGTGTGTTAATTCCACAATCTTCCAGGGTGGATGGGTTATCATCACAGGAACCTACCAACACAACCACTACACTGATCACTATGAATTGCTTGTAAGGTTTTTTGATTTTTCTTAACAACAATAATATCAGGTTATTTATGGTCACAGTAGTAATTACAATTACATGAAACTATAAAATAACGATATAAAATAATAAGAAATCGATACAAACTATAATTTATAATTATACGTCAATGACCGTATCTACAGTAACCCATTTATTCTTCCTTGTAGAATTCCTTGATTTCCTGTGCATATTTGGGCAGTAGATCGTTCGGCATAGGCAATACAAGATTATACTGTGCTATTTTCCACTCTTGATCTACCAATTTCAACACACCCGTCCCTCTCAGCTGACCATATTTATTATTCCTTACTAATTCATCAAACCAACAGGTCCGGTCATCATCAGAGAAGTATATATTTCTTTCGGTCATATGATAGGTCCAGCCTTGGCCAGTTTCAAAGCGAGCCAGACCATAATCTTGAAAGGCATTTTTTCCCCAGCGTTCATCAATATCTGTACCAAAAAAGATTGCATCATCTGCAAACAGATCAAAATATTCAGATCCCTTGGCCTCCGCAGCATATAAATGCAGATTATTTAAGACACTGGTAACAGCTTGATCAGGGCTAGTATTATGGCATGAAATTATTAGAGGTAAAACTAAACTGAATAAAGTTCTTTGCATTTTCGACCCTTTATTTATTTAGAGCTAAGGTTGAATTAGATTTAGTGGTAAGTGGTCTCACTTTTGGTATTTCAAATTACATGAAATGTGATCATATTGCTTTTTATATATTTAGTGAAATGGTGGAAAAATGCAATTACCGGAAATACCTGATAATATCCCCGTAAAAAAGAGAAAAATACTGGGCCCCATATCCAGGTTTCTGCTCAGTAAACATAACTGGAGTATTGTTGGTAAATTTCCAAACAGGAAAAAAATGATCCTCATTGGTGCGCCACACACAGCCCATAGAGATGCCTGGTTTGGTTTGCTTGTCGTTCTGGCCCTTGACTTGCGGGTAAATTTTTTTGGTGCAAAATGGGTGTTTTCCCGACTGCCTAGTCCTATCACCTTTTCGAAAAACCTGGATAGACTGGGTATGCCATGGCCGCTGGGTTGGTTGCAAAAATATATGCTTATACGACTTGGAGGCATACCCGTTCATCGCGAAAAAAACAAAGGTATGATTGAAAGCACTACAGACATATTAAAAGAATTAGACAGCTTCCTTTTACTCCTTGCTCCAGAAGGAGGCATTGAACATGTGGAACATTTCAGAAGTGGGTTCTATTACCTCGCTAAAAATTTAAATGTGCCTTATGTACCAGTAGCAATTGATTATAAAAACAGACAGTTTAAAATACACCATTTTAGAAAAGTGTCAGATTCTTTCGAAAAAGATACACAGGAAATAAAAAAAATATTTGATGGCGTAGAAGGTTATAACAGAACTTTCAGAGCATAACACTTCCTAATTATTATTTAATTTAAAACAGCATGGATCATGTACCATAATCTGAATATTAAAAATGATGAATAGCTATTATTTTTTGTTGCTGATTATACCGATCACAACCTTTTCTCAAAGTTTGGTTATACTGGATTTGCAAACCAAATATCCATTGGTCGGTGTAAATATTTATTCAGCAGAGCACGGTACTACAACCGATACAAATGGTGTCTGCAATCTTCAGGGATTCCCAATGAAAGATGAAATAACACTCTCCCACATTGGTTATGTGGCAATCAAGATTATGAAAAAAGATTTTCCTGACACACTTTATTTGCAGGCAGTTAATGTACCAATCAAAGGAGTAAGTGTTATCAGTTTCAAATCCAAAAAAGAAAGAAAGCGCTACAATAAGCTTGAACGGGATGTTATTAGAGTATACCCTTACGCTGTTTTGATTGGCAGGCTACTCCAAGAATATTCAGCAGTGATGGACAGTATTGCTGAACTATCATTTTTCAAACGCAGAAAAGAAAAAAATAAAGTGTTCACAGCCATTGAGGACCAATTAATTGCAACTTATGGGAAACAGGTACGCAGACTTACGAAAAACCAGGGTCGCATACTTATTAGGCTGGTAGATAGGGAAACAGATCTTACTTCGCACCAGATCATAAAAGATTTCAGAGGGTTTTTTATCGCTGGATTCTGGCAGTTTACTGCACTCCTATTTGGTCACAATCTAAAGTCTAATTATAATCCAGATTTCGGCGAAGATAGATTAATTGAAAATATCCTGAATACTAGAATAGGTAAATAACTGGAAAAATTTAGGGACTTTTTTCTTGATCAATGACAATTTGATCACAAATTGCCTGACACATGTCTTCTATCTTTTCTTTGATCTCTACAAACGAATAGTTAATTATTAAACTGCCATCTTCATATAGAATTTCTTCTAATGGCAAGCCCAACCAAAGATCCTGTGTAGCATTCGGAATCTGATATTCAAGAAAATCGGAGTTGGTGATTCGATAAACTACAATTCTTAGATACCCAGTATATTTTTCGCCAACTACTTCTGGTTCTATGGTATTTACCTCCCAATTGAGATATAAGGCAACATTCTTTCCAGGATGATAGCCGTGATCTGTGCAGTTTTCGATGTAAGCATAACTAATTCCAAAAGGTAATGATTCATCCATAACCAACTTAATCGCATAATTGATATCATCTATTTGTCCGTTAGTTAAATAAAAGGCAATAGGCTCTACTGGAGCATTTATACAAACTATCTTACTAAAACCCCGGTACAAAAGTGTATCAGCTTGATGATTATTCTGCCCCAGCAATAAACCACAATAAAATATTAAGGGTCGTAAAATTTTCATTTGATCAATCCATGGTTAATTCGTCAGCCAAAGGCAGTACTTCACCTTTTTTAATTTTCTTTTTAATCTCGTATTCACGAATGAGTAAACCAAAAAGAAAGACACCAATAACATATAGCGCTGCCGTTATCAAAAAGATCTCATAATAGCGAAACTGTAGCAACCGTAGCCACTCAAACACTTTAGCACTAACAAACCAGGATGCGCTCCACAAACTGGAACTCAAAGCACTAATAAGCTCCTGATTTTTCTTGCCAACATAATTCATTAATAGTTCATTAGCAGCAGGATGAGCCATATGCATCAGTGGTTGGCGCAGGATGAAGGCGATCACAGCGATTACAATACCAAAAGAAAATTCAGCATAGAGTTCCATTATGGCCATGATGACCAAACAACAGATTGCCAAAGCTTGTACCACAACGATCGTCATCCAGTAACCATATTTCTTACGTAGAAAGGGTACCAATAAAGAAAAAATAAATACTAGGAATGCGGTAATACTTCCCAGCAGGCTGAAATTGCTGGATGTCAATCCAAATACAGAATTAAAGAATAAATTTACAAATGGTATCGTCAAACCAGCACCAATAGAAATAAGTATCAGTGGTGAGATCGCTTTGAAAATAAGCGACCAATCATAGGATTTACGTATCGAAAATAAATCGTCATTCCGTGCAGTATCTTCTTGTTCACCTTCAGTTATCCTTACTGCAAAAAATATAGATGTAGCGCCCAATACTGTAATGATCCATAGTATACTATGTTCATCAAAGATTAATGTCCAGACCCCCAGAGTAAGGTAGCCTACCCAATCCAGACCACTTATTAAAACACCGGAAAATATGGTTGCCAAGGACCAAGTTGCAGCACTCAGCGATAATGCCTCAGTACTATTCTCAGCACTGGTGCTACGAATAATAAATGGCAGTGAACACACTCGCATGAGCATCATCCCAAAACCCCAGGATAGAAAAGCCAGCTGGATTAATGGCACTACTTGGTGTTGAACAGATTCAATGATCAAACCACTGGTCAGCGGTACGATCAGGGTAGCCAGGATAAAAAAGGGTTTCAGTTTTTTACCGCGGATATAGATTCCCAGCGGCAGAGCAAAGGCCAACGCACCGATAAAGCGCAGCGAGTTAAACGATGCAATTTCGGGATCACTAAATCCCTGTTTTCGAAGAAAAATGTTTAATATCAGGATAAAGGCAACATGGATTAGGCTTAAGGAGAATTCCAGCAAAATGAGCAGATGTATCACCCGCGGCAGATCACGATAACTGCGAAATATTTTACCCAGCATAATTACTTGTTTGGTATTTTATTAATGGCCCTTAGCTTCAATTGCCAACACACTGCTGAAAACAATTCTGGTAGGTATCACTTATATTTAATTTTCATGATTAATATAATTCCAGCGAATATTAATGTTACTGTATTGGCAAAAATAATGGGCAGGTTCCTTAACAGAATACCGTAAGATAGCCATAACAAAATCCCTACTGTCATTATTACATACATTAACAATGACAAACTTTTCGTATTCTTAGTCTTATAGTTTTTTCATTGGACCGATAAGTTCAAAAAAGTTTCCATCAGGATCTTTAAAAACGGTAAGATATCCGTTTTTTCCAATAGATGCAGGGGTTTCTCCTAATAACTTTACATTTGCCTTTTTCAATCTATTTAATGAATCTGTCATATCTTCTACAAAGATAGTCAGATAACTAAAGCCCAAAGTCGAGTGAATAAATTTTTGAGAAGATTTTTTTCCATGTTTGTTTGGAAAAGACATTAACTTTAATTTTGCTGAATTAGATGCTTCACCTAATAGGAACACCCTTATATTCAAAGGCTGATCATCAGTTAATCCAAAACGCTTTCCTGCTTCTTTCGAAACATTAAATCCCTCTACTTCTTTAAGACCTATAACTTCAGAATAAAACTGTGCTGACAATTCCAAATCCTTGACAACAATACCTATATCAATGCTTTCACTAGAAAACCTAGCGGATTGTGTGCCCTGTCCTTTTAAACATACATGGAATAATATTAACACAGTAAAAAGTGTTGAAGTCTGAATAATATATTTTTTCACGTTAAACCTCTTTTTAATCAATTGATACTATATAACTCATGAAGCATTATATTAAATTAACTAATCGTTAATTAATAACATATTGATGGGGTTAATAATACAAAACAACTACCCAAAATTACATAACGCAGCAATGGTCTTAACTGCCTGAGGGACATAGGCAAAAGTTGTACAAGAAGCAGCGATTAATCCAATAACAGTAACAGGATCCACGGATCAACTACTATATTAGAAATTAATAATGGGGTTTTAGTTAGCCTGTTAACTTTGAAGCGCAATTGCTGCAGAATTTGGCATCCTCATGGAGACCTTCTTTACCGCATACAACACAGCGCTGTTCTTTAATACTTTTGGCAGCAAAAGTAATCTCAGATGTCACTATCCCTGTTGGGACAGCGATAATACTGTAACCAAGAACCATGATAAAAGAAGCAAGAGCTTGACCCAAACTCGTTAGCGGTACAACATTACCATATCCAACAGTAGTTAAAGTAACTACCGCCCAGTAGATACTGCGAGGAATACTATCAAATCCAGTGTTTCCTCCTTCAACCAAATACATAACTGAGCCCAGAATTATAACGATATTCATCACTAAAAAAAGCCAAATGAAAACTTTTCTGCGGCTGGCAATCATAGCGGTCATCAACATATCGGCTTCACCCGTAAATTGGACAAGTTTCAATACCCGAAAAATTCGCAGGACACGCAAAACACGAATAATGGCAAAAACCTCAGTTCCCGGCATAAACAAACTCAGATAGGTAGGCAGAATTGCTAAGAAGTCAATTATACCAAAAAAACTAAAAATATAACTTAAAGGTCTCCTGATAGAGTAAATGCGAAGTAAATATTCCACAGTAAACATGATTGTGAAGGTCCATTCAGCAATCCTTAAGATGTGGCCGTATTGCTGATTATACTCTACTATACTATCAAGCATAACCGTGATAATACTGAGTACTATTGAGATGATTAGAACAACATCAAAAAGCTTTCCCGCTTTGGTGTCCGTTCCAAAGATTATTATCTTTATCTTTTCTTTAAGCGTGCTCATGTCAGTTCTAATTTACCGATAGGTCATTTATTCCCATTAGTTCTGATCTGAATTTATTTGGTGATCACTTTTCAATTTTCATGATCTTTATAATCGTTGGTTGTAAAACGAAATACACCTATGGCAAGCACGAGTAATAATAGGTATTTCCAGAGTAATTCAAGTTTTTCTTTTGTTTTTATGGCTGCTTACTAATATTCTTTTACTTCTTTAATTGTACCGTCTACGTTGTAGTATGTCCATTTGCCATCATAAATCCCCCAAAAATTGGTGTTTCCTTCCGCTTGAATCTGTCCATTTCTGTAAAAATGAGCCATTGTGTAATAGTGGGATATTTTACTTATGTTATTATCAATGTATGTTTCTTCTTTCCACTTCCGACCATTAGTGTAATAAATCCATAATCCATCTTCTTTTCCATCTTTGAAATTTCCTTCCTTCCACTTTTCATCTTCAAAATAATAAGCCCATAATCCATCTTTTTCTCCATTTTTATAATTCCCTAATAATTTCAATATTTTTTCTTTACCGAAAGAATACCATTCTTTGTATGGTCCATTTTTTATACCATTTTTATAAGTTTGATGATTTAACTGGGCAACGCCTCCAAACCAATAAACCACACCACTATAAGGTTCATCTGAATTAGGTGGATAAACAATTATTTCATCACTGTCAGGAAGTTTTTCCTCAATCATAACTTTTTTGTTCAACATCTTTTGAGACACTCCAACTGAGAGCAGTAGTAATGATATGATTAAATTGTTTTTCATTTCAGCATTCTTGGTTTATTCTAATCTCCACGGTAGAATGTAATAACTATTGAAGAAAAATGTGGGTGTCACTTTTATTCCGATTCCTATCCACCCAAATGGTTTGTTGGTTGGTGCGATTTAGGTCAAGCTTTTCGATCTATTTTTAAACCACTGATTTTTACTTATTTTGACTTTCATTGGTAAGTCTTCATCATCTGGTAAGTCAGAATCCGTTTTCCAATGGTATGGATTATGCGATTTGTATGCCTTAATTGGCTTCGGCTTGATTTCGTCATATTTTTTCCAATGATTCCTTAATCCACTGAATCCTTTCATGCCTTTAAACACTTCATCTTTCTTAGCACTCCAAAGAAATGGTTCACAAGAATACTTGGGATTATATACCCACCGGTTATTGTCTTTCAGCATATATGTATTTAATAGTTCTATTTGATGATTCCACTTATTCACATCAATTAGCAGAGTGGGAATTTTATTGTACTTCAAGTATTGTTCTTTTGCTTTACCAAGTTCGTTGGTGACAACTATTTCAATCACTAATTGTTTACCATTAGAAGTGGTACATATGATATCAGCTACATATTTTGAGTCATTTATCTGCTTATCAACTTGTACTTTTTCAAAATCAACCAAGTTATATAAGCGCCTTTCCATTATTTTTCCTTGGAAAGTGGGAATATTAAGGTATTTACGCTCATTTATTTCCGCCTTGGCCATATAATGTTTAAGTGATTCACCGTTGCAATCATAATCAGCAGCATGGGTAAAATGATGCTCTTTGATTTTATCTTTATTCTTGGCTACTAATGGTTCACCGCATTTGGTGCATTTATAATCATAGGCCAAGCTATTATCCACATCATTAATGAAAACTAACTTGCCATTTTTTGTTGCATGAGTTATTTGGATTTTAGTCATCACTTTCATCGGGGAAAACTTCATCTTCAAAATCTGTATGTTCAACCACCCACTTATTGAGGCTTGGTATCACCCAGAAAAAGTAAATACCTAAAGTTAATAAGGTAAGAAGCCACCATTTTATCCATAATCCTATAAGAGAAAATCCTCCTGCGGTAAATCTTAATCTCCTGCCATTAATCATTGTATGTTTAGAACGCCACTTGTAATACATGCATAAAGACCAAGGGTAGCCAATCCCTATTGTAAGTACAGTAATCAACCAACCAAGTATTGCGGTGCCAATATATGTAGCCGCACCACCGTCAAATGTAAATTGTTCTGATCTTGCCAACTTGCCCTCCTTGTATTATTTCAACAGCACCATCTTTTTAGTGATAATGTATTCACCTGCTTGAATCTGATATAAATAGATACCAGCACTCACTGGTTTACCATAGTCATTAGTAGCATCCCAGATTACTGATCTGTAACCAGCATCTTGGGTGTGGTTGATTAGGGTCTTTACCTGTCTGCCAAGCATATCGTAGATGGTAATATTGACCAGTGCATCTTTTGGTAGGTCATAGCGGAGAGTTGTGACTGGGTTGAATGGATTGGGGTAGTTCTGATGTAAGGCAAAAACTCCCGGTATAAAATGTTCGGACTCAGCAGAAACAACCTGTACAACGATTGGTACCTCAAAAGTGAGAGTATCACCATCTATGCAATACTCAGGTTGGTTTTGACAGTTTAAAGCTTCCGGATAGGCGCTAAATGTGACAACTGTATCGAAAATGATAGATGTATTTGCGATAGCACCCCAGCTTATTGTATGGCACTCGTCCGCAAACATAGCGTAAAACCAAATGTGACCAATATGTAGCGAAGTCAAACTTGAATCTGATTCTATTGTGACACCCGGGTACCAATTATGAGCTACATCCGTATTATTGCAAAAATCCATCTCAACAGAAATAGTATCGCCCGGATTCCATACATTGTCAGTTCCCATTACTTCAATCACAGGTTCGCTAAGAGAAAAATCCCAGTCAACCTGAATACCACAACCAACTCCAAAAGCACCCATATTAGCACCGCCTTCTCCTGAACCAAGTGCAGGGGAATTTGATGCTAATGTAAAGTCACCACTATCTGGATTGCAGAATAGAGGGGTAGCATCGATGTTGCCTTCTCCATCCCAACCACCCTGCACGTTAGAATATGTAATTGTAGCTAGACCTGTTATTCCCTCAGGACCTTCATTCTCCCAAAATATTGAATTGGTTATAATACCGCTGGAACTGGTATCAAAATAAATAGCACCGCCATAATATTCACCTGAATTACCATAAAAGGTATTGTTATCTAATTCCAGAATAGAATTCATAGCAACAATTCCACCTGTGAGTGTATCCTCGTTGTGTGGTGGACTTGACGAAAAATTATTTGCTATCAATGAATTGTTGATAGATATAAATGAGTTTTCAGTAAAAATTCCTGCACCACCATAGTTATGGCTTCCTTTGCTGTTATCTTTAATAATTAAATTTTCCAGATTAGAATTGGAGTTTATAAGATAGATTGCACCGCCTCCATTATCATTGGTATAATTATTTCTAACAGTTAAGTATGATAATGTTGGGCTAGAATCAACACATTGAATTGGGCTTTTGCCAAATGTTGATGTGATCGTAAAGCCAGTTAATACTGCTGATGAATCTTCTCCATTAATAAATTTTATTCCATCAAAAAAGTCTGCACAATCCCCATTGTAATAATTATCATAAGTTATTCCTAAAATTGTTGAATCTATCAATGTTTCATCTTGGTCTATGATAAAATGGGAAGCAACAACAATATTTTTTCCAACGAAATTGATTGTATCACAATAAGATCCTGCCGCTACTAATACCGTATCACCATCACTGGATGAATCAATTCCATGCTGAATTGTAGCAAATGGATATGCCTCAGTACCAACACCTGTGGAATCTGAACCAGTAGTGGCTACGTGCCATACTGGACCAGTAAAAACTGGATTTTCTAAAGCACCTTCATCTATCCATAGAGCTATAAGGTCAATTTGTGATGCGGAAAGATCTGGATTGGTTCCGGGTGGCATTTCACCATTATTTACTCTTTGCCATAAGTAACTATTAGCATGATCAAATGGTGTAATGACAGCACCACTATTACCACCAGTCATCACATTAGCATAGGTAGATAAATCCAATCCCCCAAAATAAGACCCACCATCGACATGACAACTCGTACAGTTGCTATTAAAAATAGTCTGAATCTGGGTCGTGTAGTCTACCTGGCCAATTAAGATGTTTAAAATCAAATGTAATAGTACAATTATTGATATATAACGTTTCATTTTATCATTCTAAAGACAGCTATTATTATAAAGCAGAGTAAATGTACGTACCGCCAGTCCTAAATATCTATACACAGGAACCCCGCTGGAAACAAATATCTACCCATCGGGTTATAAGGTCCTTTTCACTCCATTATATACCCTTACATCATTCATATCAAAACGAAAATGGAACTGATTGGGACAAAATGGAAAGTTATATTTCAAAGAGAATTCAGTCGTTCAACAATTGCTTCGGCTCGTTGGCATATACCATCATAGTTTTTCTTACGAATCATTTCCGGATCAAACAACGGACTTACAAAACCAGCACCTGCCGCACCTGCCTGCAGGACATCTAGCATATTGTCAAAATTAACTCCAGACGTAGGAATTATTTTTAAATAAGGTAGGGGCGCGAGTATAGAGCGGATATATTCTGCCACATTTTCTGGTGCTGGAAACAACTTCACAAAATCAGCACCGGCTCGATGTGCAGTTTCCATTTCTGTGGCAGTAAATGTTCCCGGAATACTGACCACATCCAGTTTTCCAGCTTCTTGTATCACATCTACGTCACAAACCGGTGAAACTAAAAACTGAGCACCGGCATCCACCGCTTCCTGCACGAAGGTTGGAGACATAACTGTACCTGCACCTACTATAAGATCATCATTTTCTCTGAATTGGGTAATCAGATTTAGCGATCCAGGTGTTGTGAGGGTGAACTCAACAACTCTAAAGCCTCCAGACACTGCTGCCTGCATGGCCTGTTCAGCTACTTTCTGATTATCCGTTCTAATGATGGCGCTGATCTTTCTTTCCAAAAGCTTACTTTTAATATGTTCACGACCGTTCATATTTGGCTGAGTTTACCAATAATTAACATAATATTCTTATTCTGTTAATCTCCGCTAGTAACTCTTCCCTACTTGTAAATAATTATATCCTAATTCTTTAACATAGAGGCACCATCCAATATCTGCCTGAGGGAATTATTAGGGTTATTAAATGAAGGTTTATTCCACTAACAAAAAACCCCGCTACTTGGCGGGGTTTTATTCTATATTAAGTCTAAATTACAGATCGTTATAAAGATACGATTTTCCATAATTTTGTGAAAAATTTTTATATTTACATCTACTTGATGATCCTATCAGCAATTTCTGCCCAAGGAACGGTTGAAATAAATTACTTTTATTCTGAGGCACTGCAAGTTGATTGCGGATATACGATTCATCTGCCAGAGGGATACGAGGACAGTGATGAACATTACCCTACACTATATTTTCTGCATGGGTTTGGAGCAAATCATTATTTAATCTATGATGGAATACATGATATAATGGATTCTCTTGTTTCCTTAGGTCAAGTAGATCCATTCATAATAGTAAGGCCCGATGGATCAATCAGTCCATATTTAGGGAGTTTTTACACGAATTCAGCTTTATATGGTGATTTTGAAAATTACATTATGTTTGACCTTATCGAGCATATAGATAATTCCTATCGAACGATCGATCATCGTTTATATCGCGGTATTGGCGGACATTCCATGGGAGGATATGGTGCAACAAAACTTGGCGTAAAATATTATGATCTATTTGGCTCAATCTCTTCGCACAGTGGTGCGTTGGTGTTTGACAACCTAACAGATTTAATCCCCGATTTAATGTATGAAACATCTTGGAATCCATTGAGTCTATTCATGCCGACAAATGGTATTGTTTCATTATTCATGTTTGGTGCGTCCGGAGCGTTTAGCCCAAATCTTGACCTACCACCTTGGTATGTCGACCTGCCTGTAGATTATAATGGTGATGTCATCCAATCTGTTTGGGATCTGTGGATGCCCCATGATCCACAGCGGATAGCTCAGGATAGCATAGATGTGTTACCCCTATTGGATTATTATTTAGACTGCGGCGATCAGGATGAATATTATTTGCAAGAACATGCTATGGATTTTCATGCATTCCTGGATAGTTTGAACTTTGATCATGAATACCATATTTATTCTGGAAACCATTGGACTGACATTGATAGTAGATATTCCTTCTCTTTAATACATCATAACAATGCGTTTGGTGATCCTGCTTATATGCTGGGTGATTTAAATGGTGATGGAATTATTACTCCATTGGATACAATGACTGAAATACAAATAATAATGAATAATACATTTTATAATATGTTTAATAGCTATGCTGGTGATATGGATTATAATGACAAGATTGATATCATAGATTTACTTTTAATAAGTGACAATATCAATTTGATACATTAAGATAATATTACACCCCACTAGTTCCAAATATCTATAAACAAAAATCCCGCTAATGTGCCGGACTCGAT
>JBJKZU010000040.1:0-30104 GCA_045569095.1 Fidelibacterota bacterium | reverse complement strand
GTGCATAGAAATGAGGTACCAAATTATATTTCTACAAAGAAAATTCAAGATAACACCTTTAATTTCTGCCCGACTTCAGTGAATGCATCTACCGCTTCATCTAGTTGATAAATTTCCATTGTAGCAGATATTTGAACGCGAATTCTTGCTTCCCCCTTTGGTACAACAGGATAAAAAAAGCCGATCACGTAAATACCCCACATCATTGGTGCCAATTTCAGGTATTGGCATTTGTTCTAGCCAAAGACCATCCTCTGGGGATTTTTTTACTAATGCTTTCATGAAACTCATAGTGAGAACATAATAAAATTTAGCAATGTTATCATTGTCTTAAAATTTATGCAAATTGCGATGTATAACTAACTTGAATAATATGATATTCAGGGATGTAACCAGCTTGTTAAACCTTGGCGAGACAATTAAATTTATCTTGTTTTCTTGATACATAATACAGTTCTTAAATCTGCAATATGACCAAAATTATTGCCCTAACGAATCAAAAAGGCGGTGTTGGTAAAACAACTTCAGCAGTTAATATTGCTGCAAGTTTGGCTGTGAGTGAGATCAAAACCTTATTAATTGATATGGACCCCCAGGCAAATACCACTACTGGGATAGCAGAAATTATTGAAAAGCGCGCCGAAAATACCATATATGAGACATTGGTGGATGAAATACCAATTAAAGATACTATTACAAAAACTACCTTTAATTATCTTGATACAATTCTATCAACGAATGACCTGGTTGGCGCAGAGATTGAATTGGTTAGTGTTATCGCTAGGGAATTAGAGCTAAAAAAAGCATTGGCAAAGGTTAAAAGGATATATGACTATATAATCATTGATTGTCCGCCTTCACTGGGTTTACTCACACTTAATAGCTTGACTGCTGCTAATGCTTTAATTATTCCTATTCAGGCAGAGTATTATGCATTGGAGGGATTGGGTCAGCTGCTGAATACCATTCGATTGGTACAGCAGCACTTAAACAAGAATTTGAAAATTGCGGGTGTTTTAGTCACAATGTTTGATGGTCGATTGAACTTATCTAAACAGGTACTTGGTGAGGTAAAAGGTTATTTTGGTGATAAATTATTTAATACTGTTATTCATCGCAATGTACGCCTGGGTGAGGCACCTAGTTTTGGGAAACCAGCATTATTATACGATGCCAATTCAGTAGGAGCACAGGATTATATGACACTTGTAGAGGAGATAATTACAAATGGTTGCTAAACGGTTGGGAAGAGGTCTTGAAGCATTGATACATGGCCCCGAAAAGGCGGATTTAGGCCGTCCAGGAGTAACAGAGATACCTATAGAAAATATTGTTGCTAATCCACTGCAACCCCGGAAAGATGGTCTGGATGAAAAAAGTCTTGAGGAATTGATCGCGTCAATTAAGCAAAAGGGCGTAATAACACCGATTACTGTTCAACAGGATGAAAATAACTTTATTCTTATTGCTGGAGAACGACGGTTACGTGCATCCAAGTTGGCGGGTTTAAAACAGATACCAGGCTATGTGGTAACTATTTCAGATGAATCTGAAATGATGGAAATAGCATTGATCGAAAATATACAGCGTGAAAATCTCAATCCGATCGATGAAGCAGAAGGGTATGCAATTTTACAAAGTAAATTCAACCGTTCGCAGAGTGATATAGCAAGTGCAGTGGGTAAAAAGCGGGTCACAATTTCAAATGCATTACGGTTATTAAAATTACCTAGTGATATAAAAAATAATCTTCGGCACAGAAAGGTTTCAGCTGGTCACGGTCGTGCAATTTTAATGATGAAAACAGCAGCAGGAATGATGAAACTTTATAAGATGATTATCAAAGAGGATCTTAGTGTACGGGCAGCTGAGGCGATTGCTAAAGGGCAATCAACCAAAAAATCAAAACATACTAGCCGGAAATCACTTGTAACCAATCCACAGATAAGGAGTGTCGAAAATGAACTTATTACGGTTCTAGGTACAAAAGTCCGGCTGCATTATTCCAAAAAAGGTGGGAAGATTGAAATACAATTTTTTTCTGATGATGATTTTGATAGGGTATTAGATTTATTAAGATCAATAGAATAAACTAGCAATGAAGCCCGATAAATACTCTGTATTGCTTATCCCAGATAACGAATCTGCGGGTAAAAGTTTTACATTTAGACGTCGCTGGTTTGTTTTGATTGTTACAATCACTATTGCAATAATTACCTCAATCGGAGTCGCGGGATACTTTTTTATTCCTCGAGCTTTAGATTATCAAAGAATGAAAAGTGGGTATAATGAATTAGTGGCAGAAAGATCCAAAGTTATGAATTTATACCACGATCTACAGCGCTTGCAACAGATGGAAGGATTATTGCGGAAGAACCTTGGTGCGGATCTGGAACTATCTGGATATGAAGAAAAACTTGGCGGTTTGGTAGAAAATGATGCAAAAAGGGATGATGTAAAATATTCAACAGATCGAATCGGTAATATTCCCACTAAAGCGCCTATTGATGGTTATGTAACCCAGCGGATGGTCGTTCAACCCCATGCTTGGAAAAACAATCATTATGGGATCGATATTTCCGTTCGAGAGGGTGACCCCGTTGTAGCCTCAGCAGCAGGTATAGTTATATTTTCTGGTTGGTCGACAGATTTAGGTAATATGATCATACTTTTTCATGGAAATGACTATTTTACATTTTATGGTCATAATCAGGTAAATCTCATTGAGAAAAGAGATATTGTGAAACGGGGCGATGTTATATCGCTTGCAGGAAATACTGGTATATCTTCAGGACCACATTTACATTTCGAAGTGTGGGAAGGATCAAATCCTTTGGATCCATTAGATTTCTTCCCCGAATATAAAGATAAAGATTTAAGCGCAGAATAATATGGCAAAGATCGATTTTAAAAATGTACAAACGATGATTGGTGCCGAAGCAGTAGTTAATGGTCCAATTAAATTGCGTGGCGGAATCATTGTATATGGTAAAGTATATGGGGATATCCATACGGATGGACCGGTACGCATTACTATATCAGGAGAGGTTATAGGTGATGTTCAGGCTAGTGATGCGCACATTGGCGGTAGAATAAAAGGCAATGTTACTGTTTCTAATAGAATAGTACTAGGTCGTAAGTCAGAGTTAAAAGGTGATTTGATTTACCGCAATCTTATAATTGAAGATGGTGCACAATTCGAGGGATCTTGCAGCGTTATCGGTGTAAAGAAGGATACGTCAGATTCGTTAGTATCCGAAGCGAATCTCCGATTTACTATGGCCTCACCATCTTCTGAGCCAAATGCTTGATCCAAAAGAATCTTTTCCCAATCGATCTTTTTATTATTTTCAACAATTTTTAACTAAATCAGGTCCAGCTGCCTCCGCATCCTATGCACTTATTGGTGCCGTATTGTTGTTTACTATTGTTGGGAATTTTATTGATAATCATTACCAGACATCACCTTGGTTTACCCTTGGTGGTACATTCCTAGGAATATCAGTCGGATTTTATCAGCTGGCAAAAGCAATTTGGTCAAAATAATTGATGAAATTAAACATGTATATTAGTATGGTTTGTGTTGGCACCTGGGGATTGTTAAGTGCCGGTTTTCCAGAGTATGGAAAAGAAATATTTCTGGGTATGTTTTTACCCTGGATTATATCATTAATTTCAATTTCAAAAACCCATTCTGTTTATAATATAGACCCGATTAAACTTACAAAACATATGACTACAGCAATGTTAATGAAGATGTTGTCTTATGGCCTCTTATTGATAATAATTTTCACTTTTATATCTTTTAATCCCTTACCATTTATTATTAGCTTCACCGGCTATTTTTTAGCGTTGCACATAACAGAAGCATTTGTGTTAAGATATATTTTTAAAGAAAATTCAATATAGATGGTCTTTGGTATATTATGGTAGTTAGTTCTGATGGGCAAGGATCAGGTGGTGCAATGGAAAAGGTTGGTGAAAATATTATTCACCACGTATCCAATTCTGATATACACCATCCGATATTCCATTTACCCTATTTATTTAATATTGACATGTCTGTTACCAAACATGTACTTATGTTATGGATTGTTGCCTTAACTGTTGGCTGTGTTGTGATCCTCCCAGTTCAAAGATATATTCAACAGCGCAGATTAATACCGACCGGACTTATGAATGTGATTGAAATAGTAGTTTCGTTTGTCCGGGATACAATAGTGAAACCCAATGTAGGACCAAAGTGGGTGAATAGCTGGGCACCTCTGATTCTAACATTTTTATTTTTCATATTTTTTGCCAATGCGATTGGTATGATCCCGATTTTTGATGTATTGGGTCTAGTGAATAGATTTGTATTTCATGTCCCAGCTAATGATAGCCATAATTTTATCAATGGATTACTTCATGGTGGACCCACGGCTACAGGTAATTTTAATGTAACAGCTGCGTTGGCAATTATTACTTTCTTCTCTATTATTATTGCTGGTACAAAGGCACATGGGTTCATACAGCACTGGAAGAATCTTGTGCCGCGTGGATTACCGGGTTTCGTATATATAATCCTTATACCAATTGAAATCATCGGAATGTTTGTGAAACCATTTGCCTTAACAATGCGTCTAGCGGCCAATATGACTGGTGGCCACATTGCACTACTAGCAATTTTATCTTTTATGGCCATATTTGCGGATATGTTTAACAATGTATTGGCCGGACTTGGTGTTGCCCTAATATCTGTTCCCTTAGCAGCTGCTATTTCAGGGTTGGAAATAATTGTAATTATAGTACAGGCGTATGTATTTACGCTGTTATCGGCTGTGTTTATTGGCATGGCCATTAATGTGCATCATTAAATAAGAAAACATGGAGGTATTATAATGGAAGTTCTTCATTATTTTGGAGCGGCTCTTGGCCTTGGCCTTATTGTTGTTGGCGCTGGATTGGGGATCGGTCGGTTAGCAGCAGCAGCAGCAGATGGGATTGCCCGTCAACCAGAAGCAACAGATAAGATTACTGGTGCCGTAAACTTGCCACTCTTTTTACTCGAAGGTGTGGCTATTTTGGCAGAAGTATTTGTACTCCTCATTGTATTAATGAAATAGGTAGTAATTAAAAACATTACAAAGAGGAGCCAGGTATGGATAATCCCCTAGTTCAATTGGACCCAGGTCTATTCGTTTGGACAATAATTACGTTTCTGATATTGCTTGGTGTTTTAACAAGGTTTGCTTGGAAACCGTTATTAAAAGCACTGGAGACACGTGAAAATGAGATTTCGCAATCTCTTGAAGATGCGAAAAAAGCAAAACAAGAATTGGAACGTCTCAGTGCAGAAGGTGATGAAATAATTGCCAAGGCCCGTTCTGAAGCACAAGGAATAGTGAGTGAAGGTAAAAAAGCAGCTGAGCAATTAACAGCAAACACTCTAAATAAAGCGAAAGAAGAAGCAATGGCTAATTTGTCTGCGGCAAAAGAACAAATAAAAATAGAGCGCGATAAAGCGATTGTAGAAATAAAAGGTGAAGTTGTGAATCTTTCACTTTCTATTGCTGAGAAGTTGGTGAAAAAAAATCTTAGTAAAGAAGATAATAAATCACTTATCGATGAATCATTAAAAAATGTGAAGGGGTTTGAAGCGTAGATCAAATATAAAAAATTTGGCTGCCGCATTATTAGTAGTTGCCAAGGAGATTGATGCTGTGGATGAAGTCCAAAGATCAATAAAACTGGTATTAGAATTATTAAAAAAAGATGCACAATTCCGTGCTTTTATGCAGTCCAAACGATTTACAATTGAACAAAAAACAGAGGTAATAAAATTTGGCCTAGAGGATGTTTGTAATCCATTGATCCAGGAATTACTTATTATAGAGATTGATCAGAATCCAACTATTCTAATGCGTGATCTATCATATATTTTTGATGCTATGGTAAAAGATGAGTTGAACATTGTACCGGTGGAAGCTCATGTAGCAGATGAATTATCTGTTGATGAATTAGCGTATTTACAAAAAACATTGGAAGAGACCATTGGAAAGGATACTGAGCTGGATTTGAAAATTGATCCTAATTTACTGGGGGGAATAAAATTACGGATTGAAAATACGTTTCTAGATGCTTCAATTAAAAATAAAATGGATAATCTAAGGAGAGAATTACTCCAATAATCATTCATTAAGGAATATTATGGAAATAAAGACAGACAACATTACTGCATTATTAAAAGAACAAATCGCAAAGTTTGAAGGCACCGTTGATGTAAGTGAAGTTGGAGAAGTGATATTAATTGGTGATGGTGTAGCACGGGCGACTGGTTTAGAGAATGTAATGAGTTCAGAATTAGTTGAACTACCAAATGATACTTTTGGCATGGCGCTAAATCTGGAAGAAGATAATGTTGGTTTGGTATTATTTGGTGATAGTAGCCTTGTGAAAGAAGGTGATCTTGCCAAGCGCACTGGGAAAGTAGTTGAGGTACCTGTCGGGGAAGAGATGGTCGGTCGTGTAGTTAATCCATTGGGCCAACCCATTGATGGTAAAGGATCGATAAATGCAAAAAATTCTTTACCGATCGAGCGAAAAGCATTGGGTGTAATGGCACGTCAACCGGTGAAGCAACCGCTTCAAACAGGTATTAAACCCATTGACAGCATGATTCCTATTGGACGAGGACAGCGTGAATTGATCATTGGTGATCGTCAAACTGGAAAAACAGCCATTGCAGTTGATACTATTATCAACCAAAAATATACTCATGATACAGAAGATCCAGTTTATTGTATTTATGTAGCCATTGGTCAGAAAGCTTCAACCGTTGCTTCAATCGTGGCTGAACTTGAAGCAAATGGATCCATGGATTATACCACTGTTGTTGCTGCAAATGCATCTGATGCTGCTCCTTTGCAATTCATTGCACCATATTCTGGGTGTGCCATGGGAGAATATTTTCGCGATAATGGTAAGCATGCCTTAATTATTTATGATGATTTGTCTAAACAGGCAGTTGCTTATCGGCAAATGTCGCTTGTGCTGCGTAGACCCCCAGGGCGTGAAGCGTATCCGGGAGACGTGTTTTATCTCCATAGTCGACTATTGGAACGTGCTTCCAAATTATCAGATGATCTGGGCGGTGGCTCACTGACTGCATTGCCAATTATTGAAACACAGGAGGGTGATGTTGCTGCTTATATTCCAACAAACGTGATATCCATTACAGATGGTCAGATTTATTTGGAGACAAATTTATTTAACTCTGGTGTACGGCCAGCTATTGATGTAGGTCTATCTGTTTCGCGGGTTGGTGGTAATGCACAGCTTAAGGCGATGAAAAGTATAGCTGGAACTTTACGGTTGGATCTAGCGCAGTTTAGGGAACTAGAAGCATTTGCCAAATTTGGTTCTGATTTGGATAAAGCTACCCTTGCGCAATTAACCCGTGGAGAACATATGGTGGAAATACTCAAACAGAAACAATATTCTCCAATGGATGTAGTTAAACAAATAGCAATAATATTTGCCGGTACGAAAGGATATCTAGATGATATACCAGTAGAAAAAGTTTTAGAATTTGAAACGGGACTTTTTGATTATCTTGATGCCAACAATTCTAAGGAGCTGGGATCTATCCGGAATGAAGGTATTATTACTGATGAAGTAGGTGACGCTTTAGAAAAATCAATTAATGATTTTAAGAAAGGATTTATGGCCTGACAAAATAATGGCTAATCTTAAGGACATACGGGATCGTATTAAATCCGTAAAGAGTATACAAAAAGTAACTAAGGCGATGAAGATGGTAGCAGCAGCAAAAATGCGTAAAGCGCAGGAGCGAATGGAGCAGGCTCGTCCATATACAAGTCGTTTAACAGAAGTAATTGATCATTTATTACCAGATGTTGATCGTGAATTATTACCACTTTTGGATATTAGAAAGATAAAGCGTGTTGGATATATTGTCGTGACATCCGATCGTGGATTAGCAGGCTCTTTCAATTCCAATGTCCTTAAAAAAGCACAGCAGGAAATAGATGAAATTGGTAAACATAATGTTGATCTTTTTTGCATCGGAAAAAAAGCGAGAGATCATTTCAAGCATAGGGATTATAACATCGTACAATCCCACATAGAATTTTGGAACGATCTGGATTTTCCCCATGCCATGAAAATGGGTGAAGGGATTATTAGCCATTTTATAAATGGAGAAGTCGACGAAATCCATGTGATTTACAATGAATTTGTCAATGTAGCTAACCAATCAATCCAGTCAGAGCGATTACTGCCTCTTGAATATGATGATGAAGATACAATGGCGCACGTAGATCGTCTTTACGAACCATCCAAAGAAAAATTAGTAAGATCATTGATCCCTAGACATTTAAACATTCAAATGTGGAAATATTTATTGGAATCCTATGCCAGTGAACAAGCAGCGCGGATGGTGGCTATGGAAAGTGCTACTGATAATGCAGAAGATATGATTAAGAATCTAACCCTTCAATTTAACAAAGCTCGTCAAGCATCGATTACTAAGGAAATGCTGGAAATCGTTGGTGGAGCTGAAGCGTTGAAGTAACAAAGGAATACTTATGGCAGCAATTGGAAAAATATCACAAATTATGGGCGCGGTAGTAGATGTCACTTTTGAAGATGGCGATTTGCCTGAAATAATGAATGCACTGACCGTGGATCGTGGAGATGAAGGGATTCTAGTTTTAGAAGTTGCTCAACATTTGGGTGATTCTGTTGTGCGTACCGTTGCAATGGATTCAACAGATGGTTTGGTTCGCAGTGTAAAAGCAGAAGATACAGGTAAACCAATTTCAATGCCAGTAGGGCCAGAAACATTGGGTCGGCTTTTTGATGTTACGGGTAATGTAATTGATGGTAAAGGTGATGTAACGGCTAAAAAAGAATACCCTATTCACCGCCCGGCTCCTAAGCATGAGGATTTAAGTACATCAACTGATATGTTGGTAACTGGAATAAAAGTTGTTGATATGATGGAGCCATATACAAAAGGCGGAAAAACAGGACTTTTTGGAGGGGCAGGCGTTGGTAAAACGGTATTGATCCAAGAGCTTATTAGGAATATTGCCACAGAACATGGCGGATATTCTGTTTTTGCAGGTGTAGGAGAAAGAACAAGGGAAGGAAATGATTTATACAATGAGATGACAGAGTCAGGGGTTATAGAGAAAACAACGATGGTTTTTGGTCAAATGAACGAACCGCCTGGCGCAAGATTGCGTGTTGCTTTAAGCGGTTTAACTATGGCAGAGTACTTCCGTGATGATGAAGGAAAAGATGTATTATTATTTATTGATAATATCTTCCGCTTTACACAAGCAGGGTCTGAAGTATCTGCTTTATTGGGGAGAATGCCTTCGGCTGTTGGTTATCAGCCTACACTTGGCACCGAAATGGGGGATCTTCAAGAACGAATTACATCTACTAAGAATGGATCGATCACTTCTGTTCAGGCTGTCTATGTGCCCGCAGATGATTTAACAGACCCAGCTCCAGCAACCGCTTTTGCACATTTAGATGCAACATCCGTGTTGGAGCGTAAGATTGCTGAACTAGGAATTTATCCTGCAGTGGATCCGTTAGCATCAACTTCTAGAATCCTTGATCCACGTGTAATTGGTGAAAAACATTATAATACTGCAAGGGAAGTACAGAGTGTATTGCAAAAATACAAGGATTTACAGGATATCATTGCAATCTTAGGTATGGATGAACTATCTGATGATGATAAACTGGCGGTTTCTAGAGCTAGAAAGATCCAGAAATTTATGTCACAGCCCTTTTTTGTAGCAGAGCAGTTTACTAACTCTCCTGGGAGATATGTTGAACTAGAAGACACTATAGCCGGTTTCGCTGCAATTCTGGATGGTGAAGTTGATGATAGCCCTGAAAATGCCTTTTCCTATGTTGGTACAATTGATGAAGCTATCGAGAAGGGTAAAAAATTAGCAGCCTGATATGAGTACATTTAATCTAGATATTGTAACGCCTACCCGTAATTTGGAAGAGATGGTAGTATCGTATGTTCGCTGCCCAGGTCTCGATGGCTCTTTTGGTATTATGGCAAATCACCAGGAGGGTATATTTAGTCTTGATATTGGCGAAATAATGGTTAAAACAGAATCTGAAACCAAATATTTATCCACAAGTGGTGGATTTGCTGAAATTGTTAATGATGGTGTTTCCATTTTAGTTGAAACGGTAGAATCTGCATCAGATATAGATATTTCTCGCGCTGAAGCAGCGCTCCAGCGTGCAAGGGATAGGAAATCTAGTTCTGATAAAGAGAATCTTGATCAGATGAGATTGGACAGTGCATTATCAAGAGCATTGAATCGTTTGCGGGTATCGAAGAAATAATTTGACATTCAAATAACGGAAAACCGCTTGTAACTTAGAGCGGTTTTTTTTTACCCATAAATAGAATGAACACCAGAACACATACTTGCGGTGAATTGACATTATCTAATGTTGATGAATCAGTTTTATTGAATGGCTGGGTTAATGCAGTAAGATTCCATGGACAGGTAGTTTTTGTCGATCTCAGAGATCGTTATGGCAAGACTCAGATCGTATTTAATCAAGAGAACTTTAGTGGCGATTTTAGTGCTATCAAGAAGTTATCCATGGAGGATGTACTTTCTATTAATGGCCGTGTTAAGCCACGAGAAAAAAATGCGGTTAACCCAGATATGGAAACCGGTGAAATTGAAGTTTTTGTTTCTGATCATATATTATTGAATGAAGCAGCGCCGCTGCCTTTTATCATAACTGATCGAGATAGCGCTGAGGAAGATCTTCGTTTAAAATATCGTTACCTGGAATTGCGGACGGAAGAATTGCAAAAGAATCTGTTAATACGTCATAAAACTTACCAGGAAGTTCGTGCCTTTTTATCTGACCATCAATTTGTTGAAGTTGAGACACCTGTCTTAATGAAATCGACACCAGAAGGGGCACGGGACTATTTGGTGCCAAGTCGCATTCATAAAGGGCAATACTATGCACTGCCGCAGTCACCGCAAATGTATAAACAGATCTTAATGATTGCCGGATTTGATCGTTATTTCCAAATAGTAAAATGTTTTCGCGATGAAGATCTCCGTGCCGATCGTCAACCCGAATTCACCCAGATTGATATAGAAATGTCTTTTGTGCGAGAAAACGATGTATTACATATTTGCGAGCAATTAACCAGACATGTTTTTAAACGGGTTGAAAATATTGATTTACTAGACCCATTTCCCCGCATGACTTTCTCCGATGCTATGTCTAATTATGGTACTGATCATCCAGACTTGCGGTATAATATGAAATTACAGGACATGAAATCGTTTTCAGATAAAAGTGATTTTAATGCGTTTAAATCTGCAGACACAGTGGCGGGAATCATTGTATCAAATGGTAACAAATATTCCCGTAAGATTATTGACGATTTAACTGAATTTGTAAAAAGGTACAAGGCCAAGGGCTTGGCCTGGATGAAAGTTGAAAAAGGGAAGCTCAATGGAGGTATCGCAAAGTTTTTCAATGATGATTTGCAAAAGGAGATGCAATTTGAACTAGGCGTCAAAAATGGTGATATAATATTTATAATTGGTGATACTGAGAAAATAGCTCGAACTGCATTGGGTGCCTTGCGCTGCGAAATTGCACGCAGAGAAAACCTGGCTGATTCAGAAGATTACAAACCTGTATGGGTTACTGATTTTCCCATGTTCGAATTTGACGAAGAAGACCAGCGGTATTATTCCCTGCAGCATCCATTTACCCAGCCTAAAACGGATGACTTGGATGAATTAAAAAAGTCGCCAGAAGCTGTCCCTTCCCGTCAGTATGATTTAATTATAAATGGTTATGAAGTTGCTGGCGGCTCAATCCGAATCCATGATCCGGAATTACAACGCTCTATTTTTGAAATACTTGGTATTGATAAGAAAGAGGCACAGGATAGATTCGGGTTTTTTATTGATGCACTAAAATATGGTACACCGCCCCATGGTGGCATAGCTTTTGGTTTTGATAGACTGGTTATGCTATTAGCCAGAACCAATAATATTCGTGATGTCATTGCCTTTCCTAAAACAACCTCTGCCACGTCTTTGATGGATGGTGCGCCGAGTAATGTATCTAAAGATCAGTTAAAGGAATTAGGGATTCGAACCATAAAATGATTGCCATTAAAAGCATCCTTTCGGATGCTTTTTCATATTTATGACCATCATAAACCATTATTCGATCATTCATTTTGTTATTTATTATTTGGTTGGGCGATATACCGGGATCCGCTGGTTGTTATTTCTATTGTTCTCTTTTGGCTGGGAAATGTTGGAGTTGGTGTTACAGTATGACTTTGCAATTGAAACAATACCTAATAAGATCGCTGATATTTTAGTAAACTTTATTGGTTATGGTGTAGGGCTATATTTTAAAGGGCAGAAAAATAATTAATCACTTTTGAATAGACTAATAATAACTGCATTACGGGATGAAGCTCAGCCCTTTATTGATCGTTTTAAATTGGCAAAGGATAAAAACCAATCAGATCTGTGTGTTTTTAATGATGAAAACTGCAGTTTGTTAATTACCGGTGTGGGAGTTGATCGGGTAAGAAGTACTTTACCTGTATTTCTGGAAAGAATTTCTGATTTAGATAATGTTGTATTATTTAATGTTGGTATTGCTGGCGGTCATCCAGATAGAACAAAAATTGGTGAAGTATATACAGTAAACAAGGTAACTAATGATGAAACGCATGATAAATATTTTCTAACGATACCGGGTAAAAATGAATTTAATAAAATGTTCTTAACGACAGTAGCAAAAGGAATCACTAATGGAAATATGGGTTATGAGGGGTTGGTTGATATGGAAGCAGCGATTATTACCGCAACAGCTATCAGTTACTTAAATATAGATAAAATTGCAGTGATAAAAGTGGTATCTGATCATATGGAAATTGCTGAGTGGTCTTCATTAGATGTATGTGAAATAATACGATCAAAATTAGACTCAATATGCGCCTTTATGGAATTATATGTCTAGAAAAAGAGGGTATTTATTCAAAAAGAATTGAGGTATGCTTTAGTAGTTCCTTTGCTTTTTCCTGTTCATACAGATTCTCAGGCATGGCATCAGGCAGTGCTGATGGATCTGCATTAATTACATAATTAAGATCTTCTTCAAATAAATATCGATTTCCCAATTTTGTGTGATAATAACGAGCGCGTAATACCCTCGTACCTAAAAAGTCAGGACTGTCAGCAAGCGATTGATCAAAATTGCTTTTTGCTCTATCTAAAGGAACACCGGGTAAACGAGAATAAAATGTACCGAAGAATCGAGTTGGACCACCATAATAATAATCTTCATCTAGAGTTGCAATCCGGTGCATCGCTGTTTCAATGATCTCTCTTGATTCAATCCGGGTTAGTACTGGCTTGGTGGTGAGATACCGTCCAATGTTTGCTGCCCACCAGTATAATGCGGGGATTGTTTCGACTGGGGCTTGACTGATAGCTGAAATTTGTAACTTTGAATTATCCACCGATGTAGTGTCAGTAAATGATTGAAAGTATGTGGTATTTTTAAAACCAGTAAGTGCAGCGTTTGCGCCCATCAAGTATAATGTGTCGCGTATTGCCGGGTCAATTTCTATGTAGTATCCCTGAAAATAGTACGCTTTGCTCAATGATACGGCTAATTCTAATTTTTGAGGGTTTAGTTCAACCGCTTTTTCGAAAAATAACGCCGCCATTTTCGCACTCTTTCGATTGGCTCGTTTTTCCCAATATGCTTTACCCTGTTTAATGAGGGATTCAGAATTCATCCTTTTTGTGTTCGATTTGATGTTCAAGTAACCACAACTCATGTAGATAAATAAACAACATATTGCTAAACGGATATATTTTATTCGCATGTGACCTTTGGTTAGGTAAAGTTCGCTATGTAATAGATTAATTCCTGATTCTTTGTGTAAAATATAGTCCAAAATTAATATTGAAAATCAATAAGATGGAAAAGACACTTGATATTAAAGGAATCGATCTGGCTACTCTTTTTGGAGCAGCGGACGCCCACCTACGATTAATTGAAGGATCTTTTGCAGTTAATGTTGTTGTACGGAACGATAACATTAAACTTAGGGGAGATGATATACAGCTTAATTTAGCGAAAGAAGTCATTCATGAGATGAAACAAACATTGGCTCGTAAAGGATCATTAACAGCGAAAGATGTACGCCAGTTGATCGAAGTTGTAATAATTGATAATGGCCATGATAATAAAGTGCCGAAGGATATTATTCATTATGGTAGAAAAGGAGCAATAGTTGCCCGGTCAGATGGTCAGAAAAAATACATTAATATTGTTCAAAAAAATGACATCGTTTTGACTGTCGGACCTGCGGGTACAGGAAAAACATATATTGCTGTTGCTTTCGCAATTGCTGCGCTTGAAAATCACGAAGTAGATCGTATAGCGTTGTGTCGACCAGCGGTAGAAGCTGGTGAAAACCTTGGATTTTTACCCGGAGATCTGAGAGAAAAAGTTGATCCGTATCTTACACCTTTATATGATGCCCTTGGTGATATTATGCCAAAACCAAAGTTGAAAAGGGTTTTATCTGATGGTACAATTGAAATAATTCCTTTGGCATATATGCGTGGTCGTACTTTGAATAATGCGTTCATGATCTTAGATGAGGCCCAGAATGCTACACCGATTCAAATGAAGATGTTTCTTACTAGGCTTGGTGTTAATTCAAAAGCAATTATTACCGGAGATATCACGCAAATTGATTTACCAAAGAGCAGTGATTCAGGTTTGATTCAAGTGGTGAATATTCTGAAGGGAATCGATGGTATTGGTTTGGTGAAATTAAATGAAAGTGATGTGGTTAGGCATAAATTGGTGCAGGATATCATTCGTGCATATGATAAAACAAACAAAACGAAAAAGAAATGATCAACCATTCCCTTGAGCCTGAAATACTATGATTCCAGTGTTCCCTGATACTAATTTTACCAAATATTACAAACGAAATAATTACTGATTAGTATTTAATATTTCATCAGCTCTTAGAATGGGTACTAATCGACTGTTAATGGCTTTTTGGATAATAGAAATTGATTTTTATTTGCTGCGGGGATTTCCCAACAACTCAGGTCATTTATTCTATATTATAATTTGTAATTAAAACCGATGGAAAAATTAAAAAATGTAGTTATCGCAGCTGCTAAGCGAACTCCTGTAGGGGCATTTCAAGGATCGATTTCTTCAGTAAGCGCACCTGACTTAGGTGCTAAAGTAATTGGTGGGATTTTGGAAGAAACGATGCTTGATCCGGCATCGGTCAATGAAGTGATAATGGGTAACGTATTAGCAGCAGGATTAGGCCAGGCACCAGCAAGACAAGCTGCATTAGAATCTAGCCTGCCAGATACTGTAGAATGCATCACCATAAATAAAATGTGTGGATCCGGTTTAAAAGCTGCTATGCTAGCAACCCAGGCTATTCAAGTGGGTGACGCTGATATTATTATTGCGGGTGGATTTGAAAATATGAGTCAAGCGCCATACCTATTATCCAAAGGCAGGGACGGATATAGGTTAGGCCATGGGAAGTTGATTGACAGCATGATAACAGATGGTTTGTGGGATGTTTATAATGATACTCATATGGGTAATTGTGCTGAAATTTGTGCGCGGGATCGCCACTATAGCAAAGAAGATCAAAATGACTTTGCGAAAGAATCTTATTCGCGTGCGTTAGATGCTCAGAAAACCGGAGCATTTAATGATGAAATACTAGCAGTAGATGTAACGGACAGAAAAATGAATATGATCACTATAAATATCGATGAAGAACCTGGCCGAGCGAATTTTGATAAAATGGACAAATTGCACCCAGCATTTGAAAAGGATGGTACAGTAACCGCAGGCAATGCGTCTAAAATTAATGATGGAGCTGCTGGTGTATTATTAATGAGTGAGACTAGGGCCAGAGAATTGGGGTTTATGCCATTGGTACGTATTCATGGTCAGGCTTCTGCAGCACAGGAACCTGAATGGTTCACAACAGCGCCAATTAAAGCAATTAGTAAGGTGCTTAAAAAAGCTGGTATGGAAATTGCTGACATAGATTTATGGGAAATTAATGAGGCCTTTGCGCCAGTTGTCATGGCCGTTATGGATGACTTTAACCTGGATCATAGTAAAGTAAATGTAAATGGGGGTGCTATTGCTCTCGGCCATCCAATTGGTGCAAGTGGTGCTCGTACCTTAACCACCCTCATCCATGCTTTGAAATCACAAGATTTTACGACAGGCTTGGTAACCTTATGTATTGGCGGTGGTGAAGCGTCAGCTATGATTGTTGAAAGGGTATAATGCGCTTTCTTTCTGAAGAACAGGAATTAGTACGAAATACAGCCAGGAAATTTGCTGAAAAACATCTTAAACCTGGTGTAATCAAACGCGATGAAAATGCAGAGTTTCCATCTGAACAGGTAAAAATGATGGGTAAACTTGGATTTATGGGCATCATGGTTCCAGAAAAATGGAATGGTGCTGGTATGGATACAATTAGTTATACTTTAATTATCGAAGAATTATCAAGAGTAGACGCATCCGCAGGTGTTATTGTATCAGTGAATAATAGCCTTGTTTGCCAGATAATTGCCAATTATGGTAATGATTGGCAGAAAGAAACCTATTTAAAAAAGTTAGCTAGTGGTCAGTTATTGGGTGCTTTTTCTTTAAGTGAACCGCAGTCAGGTTCTGATGCCAGTAACATGCATACTATTGCAGAAAAATGTGGTCAATACTATATACTTAATGGCACGAAAAACTGGGTTACTAGTGGTATTAATTCAGATGTAGTAATTGTAATGGCTTTAACGGATAAATCAGCAGGTTATAATGGTATATCTACATTCATAGTACCAAAAGATCTAGATGGTTTTTCGGTCGGAAAAAAGGAAGATAAACTTGGTATTCGTGGATCGGATACATGTGAATTATATTTTGATAATTGCCACATTCCAATTAAGAATCTTATTGACAAAGAAGGACAAGGTTTTCGTATTGCCTTAACCACACTTGATGGAGGTAGAATTGGAATCGCCGCACAAGCATTAGGAATTGCCCAAGCAGCATTGGATAAATCTGTCCAATACGCAAAAGAAAGAAAACAATTTGGAAAAACCATTGGTAGCTTTGGTGCATTGCAGGAAAAAATTGCATTAATGGGTACAAATGTAGAAGCGTCGCGGTTATTGATACAAAAAGCGGCTGTTCTAAAAGATGCGCATAAACCCTATACTAAAGCTGCTGCCATGGCTAAAAGCTTTGCATCGCAAACAGCCATGGATGCAGCTATTGATTGTGTGCAAATTTTTGGTGGTTATGGATACATGCAAGAATATGGTGTTGAAAGATTAATGCGTGATGCAAAAATCACACAAATCTACGAGGGAACAACTGAAATACAGCAAATGGTAATCGCTAGGGAAATAATGGAGAATTGATTATGAAAAAAATAGATTGGGACAATCTTGGATTTGATGTGATGGAAACACGAAGTATGTACAAAGCAAATTGTAGAATAGGAGAAGAATGGAAATTAGGTGGTTTGATTCCCTATGGTACAATTGAGTTATCTCCTGCTGCAGGTGTATTGAATTATGGCCAGGGTTGTTTTGAGGGGACTAAAGCCTACCGGACAATTAATAATCAGGTGGTCTTATTTCGACCAGAAATGAATGCAAAAAGAATGGCCATGTCTACCAGGCGTTTATGTATCCCTGAAATGAATAAAGAGGTTTTTTTGCAAGCGGTAGAAGAAACATTAATAGATAATATTGATTATGTTCCTCCCTATGGAAAAGGAAGTCTCTATATAAGACCAGTTGTTTGGGGCACGTCGCCAGCACTAGGTGTAAAACCGGTGGAAGAATATACTTTCATGGTGTTTGTATCTCCCGTTGGACCCTATTTCAAAGGTGGTATACAACCTTTGAACTTAAAGGTAAGTAATGAATACCATCGTGCAGCGCCTAAAGGTATTGGTAATGCTAAAGCAATCGGTAATTATTCTGCATCTCTACTTCCTTTAATTGAGGCAAAGAATACCGGTTTTGATGAGGTTATATATTTGAATGCAAAGGATGAAAAATTTGTTGAAGAGGTCGGGTCTGCTAATCTATTTGTATTAACCGGGAATACAATTAAAACACCTAAATTAGATGGAAGTATATTACCTGGTATTACTCGTGACTCTGTCATTACACTGGTGAAGGATACAATAGGTCTTGAAGTGTTAGAAACCAATGTTACTTTGACGGAGCTTTATGATGCGGATGAAGTTTTTTGTACTGGAACAGCTGTTATCGTAACGCCGGTTGGAAGTATCACTGGATTAGATGGTAAACATAAAATTGCAGATGGAAAAATGGGACAATTGACTTCTAAATTAAGAAAATTACTTACTGGAATTCAGCGCGGGGATGTATCTGACCAATATGGTTGGTTATATCCAATAAAAGAGTAGTGTAATATGCATCCTCGTCGTCTTGTAAGAGAAGGTATTTTGGGTGCTTTATATGCTTTGGAACTAACTGGTGAAATAAAAGAAAAGGTTTTAGATGATCTATTTGAAAGAAACAGTTACGATGGAGAAACAAAAGCATTTATTACTGAACTTTATGGTAATATTGTAGATAATAAAATTTGGGCAGAACAATTAATTTCTGATAACCTTGATAACTGGAAACTGGATCGGGTAGCCACTCTAGATCAATTAATTATGCGCATCGCAATAAATGAAATTTATTTTATCGATGATATTCCGCCTAAGGTGTCTATTAGTGAGGCGATTGAAATTGCAAAATTGTATAGCACCGAGGATAGTTCAAGCTTTGTAAATGGTGTACTGGATGCAATCTATAAACATAAACTAAACGATGATAAAACTACTTAACTATTAACCTTTTAAAATGCTTCAAACAATCTTAACAAAAGTATTCGGAACCAAATCTGATCGCGATACAAAGGCATTGATTCCTATCGTGGATGAAATCAATACGATTTATGAGACTCTACAAACAAAATCAGACGATAATTTGATCAATCGCACAGGGGAATTAAAAATAGAGGTAGCATCTGCTCGTGAAGTTGCCCAAAAATATGCTAAAGAAAAAATTACTGACAATGAAGAAGCTGATCAATATGTATTAAATGCAGAGCATGAAAAACTTGATGAAATTCTACCTGAAGCTTTTGCTATGGTTAAAGAAGCATGCAAGCGCACTATGGGAAAATCTTGGCGTGTCATGGGTCAGGAAATTTCCTGGGAAATGATACCATACGACGTGCAGATATTGGGCGGGATTATCCTTCATAGAGGTAAGGTCACTGAGATGAAAACGGGTGAGGGAAAAACCCTAGTTGCTACAATGCCATTGTATCTGAATGCTCTCTCTGGCCGTGGTGCCCACCTGGTAACTGTTAATGATTATTTGGCACAGCGCGATGCAGAATGGATGGGAGAGATATACAAACGCCTTGGTTTAACGGTTGGCTTTATATTGAATACGATGGATAATAGAGAAAGACAAGAGGCATATAATTGTGATATAACTTATGGAACAAACAACGAATATGGGTTTGATTACTTGCGTGACAATATGTCTCTGGCACCTGAAGATCAAGTTCAACGGGATCATGCTTTTGTCATTGTAGATGAAGTAGATAGCGTTTTAATTGATGAAGCAAGGACACCATTAATTATTTCTGGTTCCGTTGATTCACCGGTTGACACAACCTACAAAGAGCTCAAGCCAATGGTCCAAAATCTTATCAAAAAACAGAATAATCTAGTGACAGAAATGGTGGCTGATGCGACGCGGTTTATTGATCAAGAGAAGAATGCTGATGCTGGATTAAAACTATTGCAGGCCAACCGCGGTATGCCGAAACATCCAAAGCTACTTAAAATTTTTCAAGAAAAGGGTACAAAAAGATTAGCCCACGATGTTGAATCGGAATATATGCGTGATAAAAAAATCCACGAGGTAGATGAGGATCTATTTTTTAGCATTGATGAAAAAACCCATGTAATTGATATCACTGAAAAAGGGCGGGAATCTTTAGCGCCTGATGATCCGGATATGTTTGTTATACCAGATCTTGGCGAAATGCTACATGAATTAGATAAAAAAGAAAACTTTAGCAGTTTGGAGATCAAACAGGAAAAAGAGAAAGTACACCAACAACACGCAGAGCAAAGTAGTCGAATTCACAATATCAGTCAAATATTGCGAGCTTACACCCTATACGAAAAGGATGTTGAATATGTTGTTCAAGATGGCAAAGTACAAATTGTGGATGAGTTTACGGGTCGAATCCTTGCAGGTCGACGCTACAGCGATGGTCTTCACCAGGCTTTAGAAGCGAAAGAAAATGTTACAATTGAACGCGAAACCCAAACATTGGCAACAATTACGATCCAAAATTACTTTCGCATGTATGATAAGCTTGCCGGTATGACTGGCACGGCGGAGACAGAAGCGGAAGAATTGGGCAGTATTTATGATCTGGATGTAGTAGTGATTCCTACCCATCGTAGTATAGTTAGAGATGATCGTGATGATTTGATTTATAAAACAAAACGTGAGAAATATACTGCAGTTATAGAAGAAATTGCCGAATGTTATAAGAATGGTCAACCAACGCTCGTTGGAACTGTATCTGTCGATTCTTCTGAATTATTATCACGAATGTTAAAGCGACATGGGATCCCCCACAATGTACTGAATGCCAAACAACACAAAAGTGAAGCAGAAATTGTAGCGCGTGCTGGCCAAAAAGGGGCTGTTACCATTGCAACAAATATGGCCGGCAGGGGAACGGATATTAAACTTGGCGAGGGTATAAATGATTTGGGAGGTTTGCATATCGTCGGTACTGAACGACATGAATCACGTAGAATAGACTTGCAGTTACGAGGCCGCTCCGGACGACAAGGTGATTCGGGTTCATCAAGATTCTATCTGAGTCTCGAAGATGATTTGATGCGTCTCTTCAATTCCGAGAGAGTTGCATCAATTATGGATCGTATGGGTATAGAAGAGGGAGAAGTAATCACACACAAGATGGTAACCCGTGCTATACAAAATGCACAAAAAAAAGTAGAAGGAAGAAACTTTGGTATTCGGAAACACCTCTTAGAATATGATGATGTGATGAACCAGCAGCGGCAAGTAGTTTACGATATTCGCAATAATGCATTACGGGGAGAAAATTTGCGTGATACTATTCCCGAATTAATTTCCGATTTTGTTGATGATGAATTAGATAGTCAAGATGAAGAAAACCATGAATTATGGGATTGGGAGAATTTGGAACAAAATTTTTCATCGGTTCTGTTAACTGAAATTGATCGCGAAAAATTTTATATTGAGTCTGACACTGCACTTTTCAAGAAAGATATTATTAATGAAGCCATGGATTTATATTCTGCCCGAGAGTCATTATTGCCTGAGGATGTAATGCGGGGTTTCGAGCGTTTCGTGGTACTGCGAACCATTGATGAAAAATGGAAAGACCATTTATACGCAATGGATCAGCTTAGAGAAGGAATTAACCTCAGAGCATATGGTCAAAAAAATCCTCTACTGGAGTATAAGTCAGAGGGTTTCTATATGTTTAAAGAAATGATGGAAAACACAACCCAAATGACGTTGCAGCGGTTGTTTCGGACTAAGATTCAAGGTATGGACCAGGCGCCACAAGTACGGTCCAGTCAAGCCCGGGATGTACAAATGAGGCACCAAGATTCAACTGGACTTGGTTTTACTCGACCACCGGAGGCTGCCCAAAGTCAAAATCAACCTCAGCAAGCAACAAGGAAACCAATAACTACAGACAAAAAAATTGGTCGAAATGAAAAAATAGATTTAATAAGCCCAACCGGAAAGCGTGAAACAGTAAAGTATAAAAAACTCCAGGATTATCTCAACCGCGGATATACTCAAGCTTAATATTATTTCCTTTAAACCAGATACTGTGAAACAGATAGTATTTGATTAATTATTTGGTACGATTATAAGTTGAATTATATATCCTTTTTTTTCTCGATCTTATAAAATTTAATCTTGAGTTTAGTATATATTTCTTATGAGTGTGATATAGATCATAGGGATATATAAATCGAGTGGATAATCTTACTAATCTATGTACTTTCAGCACCTAATTACCAATATGTTCGAGGTAAGGAAACCAATGCATCCGAAAAATGATAATCTGGTAAATAATTATAACTCTAAAACGTACTCCACACGTAATGTTTCATAAGAATTTATTGTTTTATAGTACTTTTTTGATTGGTATTGTGCACGCACAATTAACAGTAACATTAGGAACCGTAGAGTATCCAGGATATGCTTCAGATATCGAAGTACCTGTAATCGTAAATAACCCAAATAATACTATATCTGGAATGCAGTTCGATATGGTGATTGATCCGGAAATTATATCACCATCTTCAATTAATGCTACAGGCTCTCCTGCAGGATATACTGCAGATATGAACCAACTCTCATCTGGCGCCTATCGAATCCTACTATTTAATGCTGGTAACGCTGCATTAATCCCAGTTAATTCTGATACGATAATGACTATCCATTTTGATGGATCTGCTATTGCATCTGCCGTAATTGATTTAGAAATGACTGAACTAGTTGTAACCGATAGCAGTGGTTCCGATCTAGGTGCTATTAGCGGCAATGGGATGGTTTCAATCGGTTATGTGGTGGGTTTCAGCATGAATTCAGACAGTGCTGATGTATCCGAAATGGTGGAATTACAAGTAAGTATGGAAAACAACGGTACTGTTGGCGGCATACAATTTGATCTTATTGATCAACCGGACTATATATCAGTGGATAGTCTGTGGACTACGGACCGTACCAATGGTTTTACCATTTCAACTACCACTGTTGGTAATGGATCCAGAATACTATTATACAGTGATACAAATAACGATATTTCATCCGGCACTGGTCCAATATTAAATGTGCGCTACCTTGTTCACAATGATGCGTACGGTGATAATGTGTTGATTCATTTTGATGGGGTCACAGCTTCTGATAGCATTGGTGGTATCTATTGGATTTCAACATTGGATTCTGGTATGGTAACGGTATTTCCAGGATATATGGAAGAACCACATAATTTGATTGCGGTATCTGGTTTGGATGGAGAAGTACCTTTAAGCTGGGACCCGCCAGTGGGACCCATTCCACCGATGGTGCCATTTACCATTGAAATATTAACTGATAATTATCCCGGTGAAACTAGTTGGGATCTTGTGCATATTGATGGTGATAGTATAGTAGCCAGTATTTTTACAGGGGAATTAGTTGACCAAGCTACATTATACAATTGGGATTTAAATATATCATCCGGAGGGTATATGTTTACTATTTATGATAGTTTTGGTGATGGTATATGTTGTGGTTGGGGTGAAGGTTATTATCGATTAGTGCTCAATGATACAGAAATAGCGACTGGTGGAGAATTTGAAGCTTCGGAAAGTGTAACGTTCAATACATCTGATGGTCGATTTAATATTGTTCAATATAGTTATTTAAATCCTCCGCTTGTTGAAAAAGGGTTATCAACTAATGAATATCGAGATGATTTTAGTCTATCTCTACCATTTTTCGTAGATATGGGTATAATAAATATACTTGATCAGGAAGGTGGAATCGATGAATCAAGCAATCCGTCCACTAGAAGTGAACCTGAAGTCTCTGGTTACAATTTATATCGTAGCTCTGCAGATGCTACTGAATATCAGCTTCTTGTTAGTGTTGGTGCAGACGTAAATGAATATGCTGATAATGAAGTAATGAATGGTGTTACTTATTATTACTATGTAGCAACGGATTATTCCCCTGAAGGCACAGAATCGGGGCCAAGTAATATTGCAGATGCTACACCAGTTGAATGGGTAGAGTTATCTGTTAGTGATGGAACTGCATTATCAGGTTATACAGATACGCTTGATATTTCAATAAATAATGAGGCCGAAATAAGTTTTTTCTATATAGAAATAACTGATGAACCTGATTATATCATTGCGGAGACAATACTACCGACAAATCGTACTCAAGGTTGGACGCTTGATGTTACAGAAGCTAGTGGTGTTATGGTGGTAACGGGATGGGGAACAAGTAATTTTATGGCTTCTGGTAGTGATCCAGTATGTAAAGTGATTGTACGTGGTGCAAGTATGGATCCAGCTATTGTAGATGTTGGATTTACTTTTGCGAATATTAAAGATTTTAATGATGTTGAAATGAACTGGACTGGTTCTGATGCAAATTTTGAAGTCAGTGTTGAAACCCAAATTCTTGCAATGCCCAATACAATGGCAGAACCTGGAAATGGGATTACAGTGCCATTGATGATCAGCAATACCCAGCCTGTTTCAGCAATTCAGCTTTCCCTTTCCAGTGAGGCAAATTACGTGACGGGAGTAACAGTATTGCCATCCGATTACATGGATTTTTCAGATTGGTATTTTGGCGGAAACCAGGAAGGAAACGAATATAATATAATAATTACTGACCTAACACTTTCAAATCCTATTAATCCAGGAATGGGGCATATTGCTGATATTTATTTGTATGTTGATCCCAATGCGCCTTCCGGTAACGCAGTTTCTATTGAAGCAGAGAAAATCGTAGCTGATGCAAATAGTATACCAATGTTTACTGAAATGATCTTACCAAGTATATTTGTTGGCACACCAATGGCTCATTTTTCTCTTGATACAAATTTAACTATGTCAGGATACGCTACAGAATCTATAGTAATTAGCCTTAATAATACTGTCCCAATTTCTGTATTTGAAATGCTATTAAGAGATATGCCTGATGGCTTGCTTGTTACTGCTATCAATCCTACTGGCCGATTTGCGGATGCGGGTGGTTTACTTTTGGATAATTCAGGCGAAGATGCAGACGGGAATTGCTTCATTTTTGGTTATACTGTTGGGTCAGCTATCCCTTCAGGCTCTGGTCCTGTTTTAGAATTGAGTGTGCAGCGAAAGAACTATTTTGGTGGTCACCTTGGTTTGTTTTTTAGTGACGTGATTGCCAGAGACGAAAATACAGATGAAGTAACAGTTAGCGCCACAGGATATGGCATTTTTAGTATCGCATTAGGAACTATCAATCATATTGCCTTGCCGAATCGATATACGCTATACCAGAATTATCCGAATCCATTTAATCCTGTAACTGTAATTCAGTATGATTTACCAAAACTATCAAATGTAAAATTATCGATTTATGATCTCGCTGGCCGCCAGGTAAGAAGTCTAGTAAACGAATCACTGGCGCCGGGTATGAAGACAATTATATGGGATGCAAGAGATGACACAGGTAATAAAATGAGCGCTGGCGTATATATTTATCAATTGAAGACGGATAATTATATTGATTCAAAAAAGATGATTTTAGTTAAGTAATCATAAAACAAATTTTGTGAATGGGGGCAGGTTTATCTTGCCCTTTTTTATTTCGTGTAAGAAATACATTTGATTAATTTCCCCGTCTAAACTTTTGAATAATTAAATAATTGAAAATTGATGCCGTGGTGGTGGAACTGGTAGACACGCCAGATTTAGGATCTGGTGCTCGTAAGAGTGTGAAGGTTCGAGTCCTTTCCGCGGCACAAATATTTTATTGTCTACCAAGAAGCAATACATAACATATGGCTATAAAAAATAGCGAAAATACGCCAAACGACTTTCCGACCGAAAAAAAGTCACTCCTTAAAGTAGTGATTCATAGCTTTTTTGTTGTGCCTTTTATAATAGCGATTTTTGGAGTAATAATTTTTCTTATGCTTCGTATTCTTACAATTGAACCCAGGACTGCTCAGGATTATTTACATGATGTAAAAATTGGTGGTACCACCAAGCGCTGGCAGGGGGCCTTTGAATTATCAAAGATATTAGCAAATCCTAAAATGGTCCCAAAAGAAGAAAGATTTGTGAATGATATGATATCAACATTCGAGTATTCTGAGAAAGAGCGCGATGATCGAATACGTATCTATTTAGCTTTAGCTATGGGTAGAACAAAGGATCTAAGGTATGCGACCATTTTAGAAAAAACATTGAATGTAGAAAATGAAGAAACCTTAGCTGCCGTAATTTATTCACTAGGATTAATTAACAGTCCAAGCAGTCTTGAAAAATTGTTACATATGTTTGAACATGAATCTGCAAGAGTGCGGCATCAGGTGGTAGTGGCCTTAGGCAATTATGATGGGGATCAAGCCCAGAATGTTTTAAAACGAGCTTTAAATGATCCTGAACCAAATGTTAGATGGGATACAGCCATTGCATTAGCAAAGCAAAAAGACAATAGTGGGCGTAGAATATTGTTAGATCTTATGGATAGAAAATATTTAGATTCGTTTCCTAATATTGATGCAGTTGAACAAAATCAAGCGATATTAGCTGCTATAAGAGCAAGTAGGAATATATTGAATGATGAATTGCGACAAGTCTTGACAGAGTTGATGGAAAACGATTTAAATATGAAAGTTCGCCAGGCGGCTAGAAACACACTTAAATAAACACTTTATTAATCCATGGTAGAGGGGAAAAAAACAGCAACAAAACCGCCGGTTCGTAAAGCGCCTGCAGCATTAGGGGAAACTGTAAGGGATAACGAGGTCAACAGAAGATCTTTCTTTTCCTGGCTGTCTTTGGGCTGGATAGGGTTTGTAGCTGCAACGGGTGGTTTCTTTACAATGATGCTCAGATTCTTTTTTCCAAATGTACTTTTTGAACCCGTACAAACATTTCGAGCGGGTTATCCAGATGATTATACTATTGGCGAAGTAGATACAAAATGGAAGAACAAATTTGGTGTTTGGGTTATTCGAAATGATGAGGGTATTTATGCGTTATCTACTGTATGTACACATCTTGGCTGTACTCCAAACTGGCTAATTTCATCCAGAAAGTTTAAATGTCCCTGCCATGGTAGTGGGTTTAAAATGACAGGAATTAATTTTGAAGGGCCTGCACCAAGGCCTTTGGAAAGGTATCGTATTGTATTGGCAGACAGCGGTGAAATCATTATCGACAAAACACAAAAATATCAACAAGAAAAAGGACAGTGGTCTGATCCAGAGGCATTCTTAAAAGTATAAATAACAGAAATTATGGCTGAACAAACAAAAAAATCATTTTTAGAAAAAGCAGCAGAATCACAAGTTTGGAAATCAATTTTCCGGGGTGGAGGCGTACCGCGAAATAGACGCCAGCGCATGATGTCAGTGCTGAATTCTGTATTTCTCCATTTACACCCTGTACGTCTTCCTAAACATGCGGTTAAACTGAAATTTACGTGGTGTATGGGTGGTCTTTCTTTCTTCATCTTCTTGATTCTTACTATATCTGGTATTTTGCTCATGTTTTATTACCGTCCAACAATTGAATATGCCTACACGGATATTATTGATCTTGCTGAACAGGTCCCATTTGGTATTATGCGTGAGTTGCATCGCTGGGGAGCCCACGCTATGGTTATCACAGTATGGCTCCATATGTTTAGAGTATTTATGACAGGTTCGTATAAACCACCAAGGGAATTTAATTGGTCTGTAGGTGTTATTCTGTTATTGTTAACCCTATTATTAAGTTTTACCGGTTATCTTTTACCTTGGGATCAGCTAGCGATATGGGCGATCACGGTTGGTGGAAACATGGCTAGAGCCACTCCCTTTCTTGGGTCTGAAGGTCCAGGTGCAGCATTGCTTGCTATAGGAGATATCAATTTTATCACTATGGCTAGTGATGCGCGATTTGCATTAATTGGTGGGCGTTTTATGGGTGAGGCTGCTTTACTTCGATTCTATGTGCTGCATTGTATTGGCTTACCTTTTATAATTATGATCTTTATGGCGGTTCATTTCTGGCGAGTGAGAAAGGATGGTGGCATCTCAACACCAGTGTAACCATGGGTTCCTTCAAGGAAATTGTTAATACCGTATCTAACCCAACAATATTGTTTACATCAGTTGTAATAATATTTCCATTCATATTTCCACCAAGTGATTGGTTTGAAAAATGGCATCGACGCCTAGGATTACATCATTTATGGAGCAAAAAAGCAATTATTATTGCTGTTATCGGTATGGTTTCATTTTTCATTTATGGACTTGGTGATTACAATTTCCAAAAAATAGTACTTAAACCGGATAATGTACCTATATCAGGTCTGATATTTTTGGTAGTGTTTTTTACTTGGTTAGCCATGAATCAAGCATATAGTAATGACGAAAGGCTTGATGATGGTAAAAAACCAAGTGAATTCTACGAAGCACCTAATGATAAAGTACTGGTTTGGCCGGATTTAGTCTATGTAGAGCTAATATCATTAATTATTGCTTCAGCTTTTTTGCTAGTTTGGTCGATTGGGCTTGCTGCGCCAATTGAAGAACCGGCTAATCCTACAGAATCCCCCAATCCTGCGAAAGCGCCATGGTATTTTTTGGGCCTACAAGAAATGCTGGTGTATTTTGATCCTTGGATGGCTGGTGTGGTAATGCCAAGCCTAATAATTGTTGCACTAATGGCAATGCCTTTTATTGATCGCAATCCTGAAAACTCAGGCTTTTTCAGTTATAAACGTCGCCGATTGGCGATTTCACTATTTATGTTTGGTTGGCTTGTGCTATGGGTAATGCTTATCATTGTTGGTACGTTTTTAAGAGGTCCTAACTGGAATTTCTTCGGTCCGTTTGAATATTGGGATATCCACAAATTAGAAGCGCTAACCAATATAAACTTTTCTGAAATAATATATATAAAATGGTTGAACACAGGATTGCCAGATAGCATTATATTACGTGAAATTTGGGGTATATTAGTATTGCTTGGATACTTTCTTATACTGCCACCACTATTGGCAAAAACGGTACTCAAAGATATGTATGCTCGATTAGGTTCAGCGCGTTATTCTATTTTTATAGTACTAATAATTATTGCTCTGACGCTGCCGATAAAAATGTATCTGCGCTGGATATTTAACCTTAAGTATATAATCGCTATTCCAGAATATTTTTTCAATTTCTAATCTAATAATATGGCGGATAATAAGGAAAGACACTACAATATACTCAAGCTTAATCGCGTTTTTGCGATTTCAAGCTTAGTATTTTTTGCTGTTTGGATACTGGTATTTGTGTATGATTTTCAAAGACCATGGAAAAAATACCAAATAGAATTTCGTAAACTGGAAATAGAAAAAATACGCCAGGATCTATATACAGAGTCAATTGCCCTTGAAAAAAATTCTAATTACAATCAGCTAGTTGAAGAATTATCTGCAGCAGAAAAGAAATTGACTGTTCGTAAGAATGAATTAGATGAAATTGTTCAGCAATTGGAAATACTTGATGCAGAGCTTTATAAAAATAATCAACTCTATCAATTTGCCAAGGCTGATTTGGATGTTTTAAAATATGAATATGAAAAAAGTAAAATTGGTCATGGAGGCAGTGAAAATGCTGGAGAAGAATATGGTGATTTAACCATAAATGTGAATAAATACTACTTAGATGTACAAGAGACAGAGAGTAAAATTGAAATAGTCAAAATCCAAGAGCGAAAAATTAGAAAATACATTGATGAAATAAAAAATTCATTAACAACTTTAACGCGCGAGAGCAGTCTTTTAAAACGGAGGTTGACAAAGGTTGATCCAGAAGCAATGTCTTTCGCAAACAAAATTGGAAACATAGTACGAGATCTACCTATACTCGATTTTATTGATCCCTATTATGAAGTAAAGCAGGTCGTAATTAATGGCCTGGAAGAAGACCTTGTTTATATGGGTATGCCAAAGGTTGATCGTTGCATGACTTGTCACGTTGGTATAGATAAAGCTGGATTCGAAGATGCACCTCAACCATACAAAACCCACCCCAAATTAGATTTTATGGTTGGACCCAATTCGGCGCACCCGGTAAGTGAATTTGGTTGC
>JBJKZU010000039.1:0-8853 GCA_045569095.1 Fidelibacterota bacterium | reverse complement strand
CTCTTTGTGGATTCTCTTAGTTTTGGCGCCCAGGCTGAAGATATATCTTATGGGAGATATCCAGATGGGTCAGCAAATTGGGAATCTTTCAATACACCTTCTCCTGGATCTGCTAACCAAACTAATCCTCAAACTGTTACTTCCATTTATGACATTCAATATGTAGCAGACCCTTCTACGGATGATGCCAGTCCTTTAAATGGTCAGGAAGTAACTATTTCCGGAGTGGTTACTACAGAATTTTGGGGCGGTGGAAATAGCCACTTGTACGTACAGGATAGTATCGGTGGCTGGAACGGTATTATTGTTTATCAAGGTGGTGGTTGGGATAATTTTAACTTTTCATCACCAGAAGGTACAGTTCATTCTGTTGCCGAGGGTGACAGCGTAACCTTAACGGGGACAGTAAATGAATATTATAATTTGACCCAAATCATAGACGTGACAGAATTTATGATTCATGGACCGGCAGCCGTAATGATAGCCCCCACTGTGGTTACACCGGGGCAGGTAATGACTGGTGGTGTAGATGCGGAAAAATATGAGAGTTGCTTGATAAAACTAGTAGATGTTACTGTTGATGATCCAGACCTAGGTTATGGTGAATGGTCTGTATCCGATGGCACCAACGCTGTTAGGGTGGATGATCGCTGGGATTATTATTATTGGCCCGATTCACTGCAGGAATTGGCAGAAGTAGTTGGCTGCTTGGACTATTCCTATAGCAATACAAAAATCCAACCTCGTCTGGCAAGAGATGTTGTAGAGGATGGAGTAACAAGAATTCAGCGGGTACAACAAGTCCTATATAGCGATTTAATAAAAGCCAGTGAAGTTGATTCATCGGATTATTCTTATTTGCTTGGCGATACCATAACGATTGAAGGTATTGTGACAATGCCTACTGGATTAAGTTATGCTGGAGCAGGCGTAAAGTTCATTTACCAGGATGAGAATGGTGGTCCATGGAGTTCTATACTTTCTTATGACCCAGATAGTTCGGCATTTCCTGTTCTTTTTGAAGGGGATCGTGTACAGTGCACAGGATATGTATATGAGTATTCACCTGGTCCAGGAGGTTTAACAGAATTATTTATTACTGAACCAGTTAATATAATCAGTGTAGGCGTTGCCTTACCGGATACTGCTGATGTTAATACAGGAGATCTGCGCTGGCCAACGGAAGCAGAACAATGGGGGACAGTAATGGTTCGGGCCACTAATGCTATTGTAGTTGATAATGATCTTCCTTATGGGGAATGGACCATTGATGATGGAAGCGGGAAAGTAAAAGTGGATGATGATTCCGATAGTATTGCTGTTTGGCAGGAAGCAGTTGGAAGACCACCTGTTGGATCCTATGTCAGTTCTATACGTGGCTGGGTCTATAATCATTATGGTTCGTATGACGATTCATCTACATATAAAATAGAACCACTATATGTTTCTGATATTGTTTTTGGTGCCGGGCCACCTAACATAACGGATGTTTCCCGTGATCCATGTGTACCAGGTGTTGATGATGTGGTAACAGTCAGCGCTGTTATTACGGACAATTCAACTATCTCGCAGGCGAATATCTATTATCGGATAAATGGCGGCGATTGGACTTTTGCTGATATGAGTAATACTGTTGATAATACTTGGTCGGGGTCTATCCCTGCCAGTGGGACAGATGGTGCATTCATTGAATATTATGTCCAGGGATCGGATGATGGAGTAGATCAATCTGAAATCAAATGGTCTGAATTCCCAGATATCAGTAATGGAAATTATCTTGGATACAATACATCAAGTGGTGCAATGACAATTGAATACGTCCAGCACTCTCCTTGGCCAAATGGTGAATCGCCTTATAATGGCTGTGATGTAACCGTTACTGGCGTTGTTACTGCTGATACGGCACAATATAATAGTGGTTATGGGGCCTATGCATTTCAAAGTGCCAGTGCACAATGGAGTGGTGTTGTGTTCGATGGCTGGGATGATTCAATGCTTAGCCGTGGCGATGAAGTTACAGTGTCCGGAACAGTAGAAGAATTTGATCCGGAATGGCACTTTAAATATGATGGTAATACAAAGCTAATCAATGTATCTGCAGTGACTGTAAACAGTACTGGAAACAGTATGGCATCTATGAGTGTCAGTACAGCTGACCTAGGTCAGGATGCAGAAGAAGTTGAATCCTATGAAGGCTGCCTAGTGACAGTATCAGGTGTGACTATATCAGCTATCAATGCATATGATTGGGGGATTGTAGATGATTCAGGTGTAGAATGTCTGATTGATGATGATATGGCTACTTTGACAGCAGATAATTACATGAGTACCCTTGAAGAAGGCACTACCCTTAGTCAGGTGACCGGTATTTTCAATTTCAGTTTTGGAACCTACAAGATTCAGATAAGAGATTTAGCGGATCTTGGACAATTAGGTGTGGATGAGAATTTTGAAGCTCTGCCGCGGCAATTCGCATTGCATGATAATTATCCCAATCCTTTTAACCCTGAAACCCGGATTCGGTTTGAGATTGGAAATCAAGAAAATGTGCAACTGATTATTTATGATATGCTGGGTCGTAAGGTTCGTACCTTAGTAAATGATAATTATGATCCAGGGATGTATGTGATTAATTGGGATGGGATGAACGATAATCGTCAGCCAGTAAGTTCTGGTCCATACTTATACCGGATCAAGGCGGGTGAATTTGTTGATCACAAGAAGATGATTCTGGTACGTTAATTCGCGTAAAAGGCAGGGGCTTTTGTAGCCCCTGCCTTTTTTATTTGTGAATAGATTATACCTGAGCAGCAGTGTCTTTTTAATTTTTTCCTGCACCTTGTGGGAATACGAAGATCCATCAAATCCAATTGATCCCCGTGCACCCGATACATATTTATCCTTGATAGCATCAGATACTGTATTTGCTGCTATTGATTCATTAACTGGCGAACCAATCTATGCTATTAATGAAACTCCAACACCAAATATGGTTTGGGATACCTTAACGCAAGCATTCACGACTATAACAACCAGTAAGCAGCAACTTCATTGGTGGGGGGAAGACGCTGATGGTGATGTAGTAGGCTATTATTATAAATGGAATGTGGATTCTGCATGGTCATTTACTACCACTGAAGCAGGACTTTTCTATGTGCCAATACGTTCAGATTTGGATGTGTTCTGGTTTGAAATCAAAGCTCTTGATAACGATAGTTTAGTCGATGCAACCCCAGCGAAAATTGTTCTGCCGATACGTAATTCAAAACCAAGTATTAATTTTCGTTTTCGCAGTAATCCATTTATAGCTGATATAGGCGGTGATACCAGTTTTACTTTTCCGACACGAACGTTTGTTTGGGATGTTTTAGACCAAGATGGTGTAGAAACAATCACTGATGTTTATTATGCTTTGGATGATACATGTACAACTTGTTGGACACAATTATCAGCAGCTGCCTATTCAAGTATAACCCTGACAGGCCTAGAATCAGGGTATCACACATTTTACCTTAAAGCAAGGGATGTAGCTGGCGCAGAGAGTGAAATTGTCCAATTCCCAGATATTGAAAACCAAAATGAACCAGATTACTGGAAAGTAATTCCTGTCCAAGGCGATGTACTATTAATCGATGATTTTGTTCAAGATAGCCAGAATAATGCCCAGCAATGGTATCGAAGTGTTTTGGATACAACTTTAGGCCCAGAAAATTATTCCGTTTGGGAAATTGGCAGGGAATTACCCTATTCAAGCACGGATCTTTCGGCCACGCTTAATTATTTTAATCATATTATATGGTATTCTGCTTATACAGGAATAGAAACATACTTAGATGCTGGTGCCAGCATATCTAATTTTATAGATTCTGGTGGAGATATATTATTAAACGTAGCTGAATTAAAAGATTCCACATTTGTATTCTTCCCTTTGGATACATCATTTGTTTTGAATCCACAAGGTCGGATTTTTTCTGGTCGTTCATTGGATTCCCAGGTTGCAGCAGATTTAGATCTTATTATTTCAAATTTGATCGCGGTTCGGGTAAAAGGATTTGAACCCGATGATGATCAATTTGCGACCCTGCAAACTCTCTATAAATTAGCTGAGCCAGGTGATGGAGATGAGTGGACAGGGACACCTACTGTTTGTTCAGTAGGTCAGTTTCAGGTTTCGCCAACACAGCTGTCTGGAAAAGTTGTACTTATGTCTATTCCCATGCATAATGGCAGCCAGCCATTATTAGATGGGGATGGTTCTGGAGGGAAATTTATCAGTTATCTATTGAAAGTTGCATTTCAATGATCAAAGTGTTATTTATCCTCTTTTGGGCTGCAACTCTTATAGGTCAGGGGAATGGTAAACTATCTGGTCGCATTACAAGTAGCGAGACCGGTGAAAGTTTGACAGGCGTCAATGTGATGGTGAAAGGTACGTATTATGGCGCTGCTTCTGATGTAGATGGATATTATTTCATTCCGCAAATAAATCCTGGGATATATGATATTGAAGCTTCGATCATTGGTTATAAAGTGGTCTTGCAAACAGGGATCAGAGTAGAGCCAGCCCAATCTATTACCCTGGATTTCATTATGGAAGAAACTGTCCTGACGATTGGCGAAGAAGTGGTGGTAATGGGTAAAAAACCTCTTTTTGACGTGAATGAAACATCATCCATGACGCGAGTAAGCAGTGCTGAGATAGCAAACAAGGTTGTTAGTAGTGTGGAAGACATTCTTGCGGAACAGATCGGTGTTACCAAACAAGATAATGAGATTCATATTCGCGGTGGCCGTATCGATGAGAGTCTATTTGTGGTTGATGGTCTATCAATTAAGGATCCGTTATCAGGGTATTCTGGCAACCTATTCATTAATGCGGATGCAATCCAGGATCTTGAGATTGTTACCGGTGGCTACAATGCGGAATATGGTCAAGCCATGTCAGGAGTGGTGAATATTACCTTGAAGGAAGGGCGTGATAATTTTGAAGGCGCATTTAAATATGTCAGCGATAACTGGGGAATGACAAAAAATATGTTACCGCACTATAATACGGATAGAGTCGAATTTAATCTTGGCGGTCCTGATCCCTTTTTAGAATTACTACCAAATGTTCTAGGCACTGATTTACCAGGAAAATTTTCCATGTTTTTTAATGGATATGGTAAAGTTTATGATGGGAATCTTCCTGTCGCAGGCACACTGTATCCGCACCGTAATTGGTCACCACCCCCAGGGATGAGTGGAGAATCAGCTGATCAATTTCTTCAGTCTCTGGCAAGACGATCGAACAATGACTGGCATGTACTATATAAACTGACCTGGGATATTTCAGCCAAAAGAAAACTTAGCTTGTCCTATGATCTGTCATTGAATATTAACCAAGGATTTTTCATGCCCCGAGCTTTCTCATCTACCTACTTTCCGTACAGTTATATCCAGATCCTGGATAATTATAATACGGTTACCCGTGAAACTCGTTTAATAAATATTAATTGGACCCATACGCTGAATACCCAGTCATTTTATGAAGTGACTTTGGGCCGATTTATTACAATTGAGCACAGTGCTGTACAGGACTTGCACTGGTCCGAATACAAGGAACGGTTGGATCTGGAACCAATAAACTATACGGTCACAGACCGCGATGGGAATATACTGATCACCTATGGTGATGAATTTTATGATACTGGTTATGCTCCAGAATGGTATGACTTAATTAGCGATAACTACCGCTTTGATGCTGACTGGACTTATCGAACACAAACAAGACATAAAATAAAGGCAGGGATTGAAAATACTCTTACCAGGATCCAGGTACTGGATATTGATGAACCTTGGACCGGAAGCACTGGTTTTGGCGCGAATTATGATGCCTATAAAGCTAATACAATGTTTGGTGCATTATATTTCCAGGACCGCATCACTTTTGAAGGCATGACCGTGAATCTGGGTATGCGGTATGATTACTGGTTCCCTGGGAGATATGTTGAGGATGCAATAAATGACCTCAATACGGTGATCATTACAGATGCAGCCCGGGAAAAATTTCAAGAGGAAACATTTAGTCTTTTTGGTTATAAGGGTAAAGGGCGCTTCAGTCCACGATTTGGTATATCACATCCGGTAACGGATAATGATGTTTTGTATTTCTATTATGGTCATTTCTCACAATTACCCACCTTTCAATATGTTTACTCCAAGCTGCAGTCAACATCCCAATCGACCTACCAGGTATTTGGTAATCCAAACCTTAATCCAAAGACAACTGTGCAATATGAATTGGGACTAAAACATCGTTTTAGTGAAGATCAGGTAATAGAAATGAAAGCCTACTGGAAAGACATGTTTGATTATGAAACATCCCAGACGATTTCACCATCGAACCCTAAATATGCTCACCTGCGTTTCAATATGTATTTTAACGCGGACTACGCTAGGGCCAGAGGTGTGGAGATCATATTGAAAAGTCGTGTCCTGCAAAACTGGTTTGCTGATGTCAATTTTAATTATTCTATCATAACAGGTAAAAGTTCAACACCGTTGGATAATCTGCTGGTTCAGGCTGGTGCACTACAAGAAAAACCATTGGGTGAAAATTATATGAGTTGGGATAGACCACTGCAGTTTTTCAGTAATCTTTATTATAACCACCCTTCAAATTGGGGTTTTTCACTTCGAATTGAACTGGGTTCAAATCGTCGCTATACAAGATCAATCCCTGGGAACAGAGAATATCCAGATGGAATCATTCAAGTAAATGGACAGGAATATTATATCGGTACTCGGGAAGACGATCAACCCTATGCTTATCTGGGTAATTACACACCAAAACTGTTTCGCATGCTGGGACTCAATGATTTGAATGGTACCAGTACGATTGATGTGAAACTATTTAAAACATTTCAAATCAATACAATAAAAATGAAAATATTTTTCGAGATTGAAAATTTGCTTGATGAAAAAATCCCTCGGAGGATTAATTCATTTACAGGTTTGGGTTATGGGCCAGGGGTCATATTGCCATATAGCATGATTAATAGTCCCAATCCGAATTATGATCCATCACGTTTTCGCCGTCCACGAACAGTTGAATTAGGTATGCAGTTTTTCTTTTAATGTTACAATTGTATAGATACGCGATAGTTTTTGTTTTTCTGACTGGGTCATCGATACTTGGTCAAAACTTTTTCCCCATTCTTGGAGGCCAAAGAGCGGGGACATCTATATATACTTTTTTAAAGATCGGTGTAAGTGCACGCGCAGAGGGCATGGGTGAAGCAGTGGTTGCGTTGCAGCAGGATGCTGCATCAATATACTATAATCCGGGCACGATTGCCCAATTCTCTGGCACAAAGTTCTCGGCCTCGCGGATCAAATGGCCAGCTGATATCAATTATGACTATTTTGCTTTTACTCAAAAATTAAAAGGGCGCCATAGTATTGGTTTCAGCGCGGGAATTTTACATATGGCACCAATGATGGAAACCACTGAATATTTACCCCACGGTACAGGAAATTATTTCACCTATCAGGATCGGTTTATTGGTTTTACCTACGGCGCTAGAATGACTGATCGTTTTAGTTTCGGGATTACTATCAAACATGTCCAAGAAGATTTAGCTGGCCATCAGCTAAGCTCACCGATGATGGATATAGGGACTTTTTACTGGACCGGCTACAGGTCACTGCGTTTTTCAGCATCCCTGTCTCATTTTGGCAGTCAGGCCAAACCAGCTGGTACATTTGAAAAGAAGTATTTGGATTCAGAAACGGGTGAAGAAACAATTTCCCAAGTAGAATTCCAGGAGTTTTCCCCACCTTCAGTATTTCGCGTTGGTGCGGCAATGGATGTGATCGATAAACCAGGGCAGGTAATGGTATTAGCTCTGCAGTTGAATCACCCCGTGGACAATGCAGAAAATATTGCTGCCGGATTAGAATATACCTTCATTAAAATGTTACATATTCGTGCAGGATACCGCATTAATAAAATAGAACAGAATTATTCCTTTGGTATAGGGTTAAATATTCCTGCCGGACCAGTGATCCTTAATGTTGATTATGCCTATTCCAATTTTATTCATCTTACTGATCCGATACGATTTACGTTAGGAATTTCTTTAAAATGAAATTGCATATTCTATATTTTACTCTTTTCCTGCTAATGTTAGGTTGTGTTGAAAAGATGACTTTACCGACTTCAATAAACACAAATACTGAATTTGCGGCAGGGGATACCACATATTTATTAGTTAATCCCATATGGGATGAAACCTATGGCTTTGTTGCGCCCATTGAAATTTCTATTGCACCAGATGGACACATTTTTGTCGCAGATTCTGCGGCAAATTGCATATTTGTTTTAGATCAAAGCGGAAATGTGCTCAGCGGTTATGATGATCTGAAGAATTTGGATATTGTTGGTGATATTGCAATAAGCCCAATCGATGTAGATGTGGATCAAAAAATGAATGTCTATTTTATCAATGGCAATGATCAAATATATCGCTGGAATCATTATTGGAATGATGTGGGTATTGAAGCGTTCGCTATTGCCGCCGTTTTTTCAAATACAATAACAGGAGACACAATCAGGTTAGGCAATCAGAATCCCCAGTGGTTCGAGATATTGAATCATCCTGATTGGATAATGACTAGTGTTGAGTGGTCAAATAAACAGACAGTGATCGATTCAATCTTAGGTCCACATGTATTTTTTGATGGATCCTGGGCGCGTAATACATTTGCTGATTTATATTATGATAGCGAGAACAATAGCTTTTCAGGTATTGCCGCAACGCTGGATAGTGATAATTATATTTATGCACAGGATTATCATCATAATAGGAT
>JBJKZU010000038.1:0-30723 GCA_045569095.1 Fidelibacterota bacterium | reverse complement strand
CCCATGGGGTGTCTTCTAAACCGTGGCCTGTACCAAATGGGATACTGTGTATGATCCTGGGTTGTAGCGCTGTTTATGGTGTACTTCTTGGTGTTGGCCAACTGATTTATGGGGAACCATTGGGAATTACATTAATCGGACTCGCCGGGGTTTCAGCTTTTGGTTTAACCCGCTTGTGGAAATAAGTACTCCCGGAAGGATCTGCCTTTTCGGAGAGCACCAGGATTATCTCGGGCTACCAGTAGTCGCTATGGCCATATCACTGCGAGCAAAAATTGTCGGTCAAAAGCGCGAAGATCAGCAAGTTATTATTCATAAGCCAGATATCAGTGAATCGGAGAAATTTCCACTCAATGGATTAACTTATAGCAAACAGCGGGATTATTTCAAAAGCGGAATAAATATCTGCATTGGAGAGGGACTAGTTTTTTCCAATGGCTTTGAATGCGAAATTACTAGCAAAATTCCCATTCAGGCTGGTGTTGGCAGTTCATCGGCAGTGATGGTGAACTGGATTCATTTTTTATCTCAAATAGCGGATCATCCAGTAATTTGGAATGCGAAAAAAATAGGTGAACTGGCTTATAAAGCAGAGGTGTTGGAGTTTAATGAGCCAGGCGGTATGATGGACCAGTATTCCACCAGTATTGGGCACCTACTTTATTTAGTATTCGAACCGGATATATCCATTAAATCCTTAAACCCGAATTTGGGAACTTTCGTATTAGGAGATTCTTGTGAGCAGAAGGACACTATGAGTATTTTGCAACGCTGCCGGGATGCTCGGATTAAGATCATCCAAAAACTGAAAGGAAAAAATCAAGATTTTAACATTCATACTAGCGACGATGCGGATATATCACTCTTGAATGATGAAGAAAAAGATATTTTCAATGGAACAATCAAAAACAGGAATATTTTGAGACGAGCATTACCCGAATTGGGGAAAGAAGCGCCAGATCCTGCTTGGATCGGTAAATGTTTAACTGAACATCATGCTGTGTTACGGGATGTTTTACAGGTCAGTACGCCTAAAATAGAAGCTATGCTTGATGCATCTTTAGATGCCGGTGCATTGGGTGGTAAAATCAATGGATCTGGAGGTGGGGGATGTATGTTTGCTTATGCACCAAAAAATGCTGAAATTGTGGCCGAAGCCATTGAAAAAATAGGAGGTAAATCTTTTATAATTAGTTCAGATAATGGCACGAGAATTGTATAAATCCCAAAAAGATTTGTTTTTGTTATGAAAAATATCACATTGTTGGTCATGGCTGCAGGAATGGGTTCGCGCTATGGTGGCCTCAAACAATTGGATGAAGTTGGCCCCTCTGGGGAGACCATTATTGATTATTCAGTGTATGATGCTATTGCAGCAGGTTTTACCAAGGTTGTTTTTATCATTCGCCGGGATTTTGAACAGGAATTCAAATCAAAGATCACCGATAAATTTTCCGATAAGATTCAAGTTGAATTTGCTTTTCAAGATATTAATGATCTTCCAAGCGGGTTTTCCTGTCCTGAAGGTCGAGAAAAACCCTGGGGAACAGGTCACGCCATATTATCTGCCGCGAAATTGATCGATGGGCCCTTTAATGCAATTAATGCCGATGATTATTATGGTCGAGAATCATTCAAAACAATAGCGGATTTCTATGCTCATGAAAGTAATCTTTTCGCCCTGGTCGCATTTCGCTTGGAAAATACACTTTCTATTTTTGGATCTGTAACGCGAGGATTATGCGAAGTGAAAAATGATCGACTAACCACTGTGATCGAGACAGACAATCTTCAAAAAACGAATTTGGGGATTGCTTCAGATAGAGATGTTGATTTAAACGGCAGTGAGCCCGTCTCAATGAATATGTGGGGTTTTACACCCGTTATTTTTGGTTATTTGCAAGAAATGTTTGTGGATTTTCTGGAACACCGAGGAAACGAATTAAAAAGTGAATTTTTAATTCCTAGCGTAATAAATGATCTCATCCAATCAGGAAAAGAAAGTGTTCATGTTTTGTACAGTAATGCCCCCTGGTTTGGAGTTACGTACAAAGAAGATAAACCTTATGTGGTTGATCAGATCCAGAAACTAATTAATGATGATTTCTATCCGCAAAAGTTATTTGGCTAGTAATTAGTTTATAGGTTCTCGCCATATATTTGCACTTTTCCCAGTACTAACTGTTTATTATACTTACGTATACCGTTCAAGGATGTATGAGGTAACATGGATCTAAAAATTATCTGGTTAATAGCATTTGTCGGGATTTACTGGGCTTACTGTCTATTTTGGGGGATAAAGGGTGCGCTGACAGCTAAGACATCAACTGACTATTTTCTAGCAGGACGATCAATCAGTATTCTTGTGTTTGTCCTGGCGGCAACAGCCACAAGTTTCAGCGGTTGGACATTTGTTGGTCATCCCGGAAAAATATTTAATGATGGTTTACCGTATGCATTTGCGTCTTTTTACGCATTGACTATCCCCTTTACTGGAGTTCTGTTCTTACGGCGTCAATGGGCTTTGGGTAAAGCTTATAATTATATAACACCCGGTGAGATGTATAGCGATTACTATGGTGGAGATGCAATTCGTTTACTGACCGTGTTGGTTGCTTTCCTATTTAGTGTACCATACCTTGGTGTACAGCTTAGAGCATCGGGTGATTTGTTCTATGTGCTCACTGATGGTCTAGTAAGTGTGAATTTTGGCATGTTTGCCCTCTCGACTATTGTCGTAATCTATGTGGCTTCAGGAGGGTTACGTTCCGTGGCTTATGTGGATTGCGCCCAATGTATATTATTGGCCTTAGGTATCATAATTCTTGGCGGTATTGCAATTCATTATTCGGGCGGCTGGACGGGCTTGATGAATGGACTCGGTTATATGGTTAAGCAGGATATCAGTAGTGGTACAAACTTGACCCCAGCCGGTTATTCAAAATCTGTTGCAATTCCAGGCAGTATTCAATTTGTATCTGCAGGTTCTAAAGCAGTGGGTGGCACTTGGACAGGTATGATGTGTATGACGTACATGTTTGCCCTAATGGGTATTCAATCTTCTCCAGCATTCTCTATGTGGGCCTTCGCAAATAAAACTAGTCGGGCCTTTCGCTGGCAGCAGGTTGTCGCATCATCTGTAGTGATAGGTATAATTTTATTTACGTTTACTATTTTTCAAGGGGTAGGAGGTCACATTCTTTTGGAAAATGGTATATTTTCGACCGTGAATGATAAAAATCTCGTACCCCAATTAATCAATCTGCTCTCTGATTCTATGCCCTGGTTGGTAGGCTTGCTGGCTGTATGCGCATTAGCAGCGATGCAGAGTACTGGTGCAGCATACATGTCAACGTTCAGTGCCATGGTTACCCGGGATATTTATACTAAGTATGTTTCACCAACAGCTTCAGATCGTTTACAAAAACTCAGTGGTCGTATTTTTGTTGTTATCGTAGCTGGTATGGCATTGATTGTGGCTGCAAACTCTACCCAGGCAATTGTGATGTTGGGCGGTCTAGCTGTGGCTTATGGGTTTCAAATGTATCCAGCCTTAATTGGTATATGCTACTATAAGGGGTTTACTAGGCAGGGGGTTGTGATGGGGTTAGTTGTTGGTCTTATTACGGTGACATTAACAGATAAAACTTCAGCATGGTTTGGAGTGCCGTGGGGTGCCTACCCACTCACTATTCATAGTGCTGGTTGGGGGATCCTTTTCAATCTGACAACGACCATACTGGTCTCAATATTTACGAATGATAATGAGGCCACAGCTAGAATAAAAGAGAAAAGGCACCAATTTTTACAGGCTGTATCTGCAATGAATTCTGAACGCAAAAAGAAATTGACTCTCGCTTGGATTCTTACTCTGATCTGGTTTCTAGTAGGTTTCGGACCATTTGCTAGTATTGGAAATTCACTGTTTTCAGATCCCAATAACCCTGCCCTCTGGGTACCGTTCCAGATGCCATCACTCTGGGTATGGCAGTTGGTATTTCTGGCCTATGGTATATTTGTGATGTGGTTTCTTGCTTTTTACATGGGACTTTCCGAACCTATTGATTTGCAGCGAATTGAAGATGCAAAATCTGATATAAAATAACCAAATACTGGACTTAATTATAAATAGATTCAATTTTTTAGTTTTAGCCCTTTTTATTGGAACTTTTGGGTACAGTCAAGATAGTACGGTCAGTGATCCTGACCCAAAACGATTTCAATCTGAGATTGATCAATTTATTAAATCCAATCAGGAAAATATGTTTTCAGATAGTGTAATACTGTTTATCGGAAGTTCCAGTATACGCCTTTGGGAATTAGACCAATATTTCCCTGACTATAACGGACTAAATAGAGGCTTTGGTGGTGCACACATTTCTGATATGCTCTACTTTTTTGATATAATTGTTAATCCCTATGCTATTAAAGCCATCGTATTCTATTGTGGAGACAATGATATTGCCAGCGGAAAAAATCCAGAACGTGTTTTCAATGATTTTATTCATATTTATGATAAAATTGTTCGTCTATTTCCTAGGGTAAAGTTCTATTATATCCCTATCAAACCTAGCATAAGTCGCTGGGATAAATGGGATAACATGAACAAAACAAATCATAAAATTCTAACTTGGTCAAAATGGAACTCTGCCCTCTATTATGTTAATACTGCAACTCCAATGTTGGAAATAAAAGGGATGCCAAATCCTAAATTGTTTATTGAAGATGGATTGCATTTAAGTGTAACAGGATATGATTTATGGACAAAAATTGTTAGAGATCGAATTGCACTAACATTGAATTAAAAATAAATCTTTCATTTAAAATGAAAGATTTTTCTAATTATGAGGTTTTTATTAATTTTGATGCTAAACTCGGTTTTTACCGGATAAATAAATTTCACTTAATAAATAATAATTAACTAAGTAGGAGAGTTTTTAATGTTAAAATTTTCTAAAAATAGAAATATTGGTATTATTGTCCTTCTATTACTTTTCGGTTGCGGAAAGAAAGAAAAGGAAGTCGTATTAATTGAGAGAGATGGTGTTACATATGAGCAAGGAGCTCAAAAGCCCTACAGTGGTATAATGTCATCAAAATATAATAATGGTAATATGAAGACCGAAGGGCAGTATAAGGATGGTCTTCCTGTAGGTACTTGGAAATTCTGGGATCGTGATGGCACTGAGTATACTGGCGATGTATCCAAGTACGTTTTTCATGAAATTCAAAGTGGTGAAACCTTGAAAAATATTGCCAATAAATTTGAGGTAGATATTGAACAATTATATGAATTAAATGAAGATATAGATAAGGATACTGGAGATAAAATAAAAGCAGGCCAAGTTATCGGTGTCAAAACAGCTAATGGTGCGGATGGTCAGTTTCTTTTCTGGTATGATAAACAGAGAATAAAGATCAAATCACATAAAGTATTTATTAATGGTAAAAGGAACGGCAAATGGACCTTCTGGAATGAAAATGGTAACATAGTGAGAACTGGTTCATATGCAGCTGGCAAGAGAGATGGTTCATATGCATATTATTTTAATGATGGTTCAAAGAAAGAAGAAGGTGCCTGGAAAAATGATCAGCGAGATGGACTATGGGTTAAGTATTCCAACAATGGGAATACTCAAAAGGAAGGTACATACTCTAACGGGAAAAAAGACGGCGTTTGGACTAGTTGGAATGATAAGGGGTTAGTGGCTTCTAAGTATTTATATGAAAAAAACAAAGTTATTGATAAATGGTCATTCAAGTACCAGTATTATAGTAATGGGAACGAAAAAACGCTTAAAAGTACTCGCAACAATAAATTGGATGGCGAACAAACAATTTGGTACCAAAACGGTCAAATGAAATCCATAGGTAATTATACCACAGGGAAAGAAAATGGTGATTTTCAGGAATGGTATGAAAATGGTCAATTAAGCTCGAAAAGGATTTATGTTGATGGTTTTATAACTGGTGAATTCAGCGCTTGGTATGAAAATGGTCAAATGCAAAGTAAAGTCAATTATCTAAATGGTAATATGGATGGTACTTATTCCGAATGGTTTGATAATGGACAAATGCGGCAACAAGGATCATACGTAGATAATGAATTCTATTTAACTACTCGTTGGAATAATGAAGGTGGTATTTTAATAAAAGATGGGAATGGCAAGTGGGTAGGTAAAAATGCTGAAGGTCTTAAACTTTGGGCAAAGGAATACCAAGATGGCCGTCTAATCTCTGATTGGGAATACAAATACGAATACTTTGATAATGGTCAAATAAAGAAAGAAAGTAGTTTTCAGGGTGGTCAGGAAGATGGTGAATCCACTATTTTTTTTGAAAATGGGAAAACACGTGAAGAAGGAACTTGGAAAGAAGGTGAATATCTTATAGCCAACCGTTGGAATAAAAATGGGAGTCAAATCATCACGGATGGTCAAGGCAGTATTGTAGGTAAAAATAAAGAGGGTTTGGTCGTATGGCAGAAAGAATATATCGATGGAAGATTAGAGTTTGATCAACAGAATACGCATAAATATTATGATAATGGCCAATTAAAGTCAGAAATAGGTTATTCTGAAAATAAAAAACATGGTCGTTATTCAATGTGGTATGAAAATGGGCAAATTAAAACAAAGGGTACTAATAGCCATGATGCACCTTATGGATATTATGTAGAATGGCTTGAAGATGGAAAAATGCGTGAAGATGGTACGTGGACGGAAGATGGTGAAAACTTGATTCAAAACCGCTGGAATAAGAATGGGGATCAAATCATCACGAATGGTCAAGGTAATATTATAGGTAAAAATAAAGAGGGTTTGGTTGTATGGCAGAAAGAATATATCGGTGGAAGATTAGAGTTTGATCAAAAAAATGAACATGAACGTTATGATAATGGACAGGTAAAATCTGAAACGGGTTATTTTGAGGGAAAGAAACATGGCCTTTATAAAAACTGGTTTGATAATGGACAGTTAAAGAAACAGGGAAAATACCAAAATGATAATTTGTACGGTAGATTTGCTGAATGGTTTGAAAACGGACAACTAAAAGAGCAAGGCGAATACATAGATGGACAATATTTTATGACAAATCGGTGGTCAAGTAATGGTGGACAATTGGTAAAAGATGGTAATGGTAGCTGGGTTGGTAGAAATACTGCAGGATTAGAAGTATGGAAAAAATTGTATATTGATGGTTTATTATCAAAAGAATGGAATTATGAATATGAATATCATGGCAATGGTGAAATTATGTCTTCAAAAAGATATAATAATGGAGTGAATGACGGACAATTCACAACATGGTATGAAGATGGACAAAAGCGTTCAGAAGGTCATTGGGAAGACGGTAAAAAGGTTGGTAAATGGTTTAGTTGGCACAGCAATGGGCAAGCATCATCTGAAGGATTTTATATAGATGACCAGAAAGATGGATTATGGATATCCTATGATGAAATAGGAACAAAGGTTACGGAAGACGTGTATGCCGCCGGTGCATTGATCAATAACACCTCTTTGGACTAATAATTGTATAAACATTAAAAAGCCCCGTTTACGGGGCTTTTTAATTTCTTTTTTATGTAACGTTTTTTTTGACAGTGATATTATATATTCATAATCAAATATCATGAAAATGACCAAACATTTAGATTATCAAAAGCGCTTTGATTCTTTTAGCAATTACGAACTTTACCAGAATTTGGAAAAAGGGTCTCGAAATGCAATAAAAGATATCGGTATGAAATATCAGCTTACCTATCAGGAATTACGTCAACTAACGGATATGGAAGTAGATTTTGTAATGTGGGATGAAACTAGTATAGGTAAACAGTGGAACAATAAAGAAAAATCTATTCAACACTCCGACCAGTTGGCAAAAAAAAAGATTCTTGGATCCATACACAACAATTGGGAAAAATTAAAAGAAAATGCAACCAATTATGATTCCAATGGAAGTAAACGTGAATACAAGACCGAAGGTAGAAAACTTAAAACTATCAATGGAGATAATGCTGTATTTGGCATGTGTCCTGTTGCCTCAGAAAAAACAGTCTGTTGTAACCTAAGAACAATTGATGTTGCGCAAGGATGTGGCCTGGGTTGTAGTTACTGCAGTATTCAAACGTTCTATGAAGGTGGAACAATTGCTGTTGAGGACAATTTGGCTGATAAACTTGCCGCTATAGAGCTCGATCCTAATAAAAACTACCATATTGGTTCAGGTCAGTCCTCTGATTCATTAGCCTTGGGTAACAAAAATGGGATTTTAGACGCACAATTAGAATTTGCTAGCAATAATCCAAATATTATTCTTGAATTTAAAACCAAGTCAAAAAATGTAAAGCATCTGTTGCAAGCAGCAGTTCCAAGTAATATTTTTGTTAGCTGGTCAATGAATCCGCAGGTATTTATTGACCATGAAGAAGCTCGAACAGCAACTATTGAACAGCGTTTGCAAGCGGCCCGCCAACTTGCAGATAAAGGTATAATAGTAGGCTTTCATTTTCATCCTATAGTTTACTATCATGGCTGGAATGCTGATTATAATGAATTGATAAATCATCTAATGGCCATGTTTTCAGCGCGGGAGGTCGGATTGATATCTTTTGGTACGTTGACGTTTATTAAACCAGCGATCAAATCCTTGAGAATGGCTAGTATGCGCAGCAAAATACTGCAGATGCCATTTGCAGATGCCGCTGGGAAAATATCTTATCCAATAGAGACTAAGAAAAAAATATTTTCTGGGGTTTGGGATTCTTTCCAATCTTGGCAAGATGAAGTATTTTTCTATTTCTGTATGGAAGATCGTCAAGTTTGGGAATCTGTTTTTGGTCGGTGTTATGAAACAAATGATGAATTTGAACAGGATTTGTTTACCAGTGTTTCAAAAAAATTACAGACAATCTCTAAACCCTTAACTTCGGGGATAAATTAACTACAATATCTTAGGTTTCAAATTCACCCAAATTAAACATAACAATAATTTCAATAAATGAGACATGGTGGATCAATTATTGCTGAAACCCTACTGCAGCATGATGTAAAATTCATATTTACACTATGCGGTGGCCATATCTCACCAATTTTGGTGGCCTGCAGCGAAAAAGCATTCGTGTAGTTGATGTACGCCACGAGGCGACGGCTGTTTTTGCTGCGGATGCTGTATCACGTTTATCCCCAGCAATTGGTGTGGCCGCAGTTACAGCAGGTCCAGGATTGACAAATACGCTCACTGCGGTAAAAAATATTCAAATGGCTCAAGTTCCGGTACTATTACTTGGTGGTGCAACTGCCACTATTTTGAAGGGGCGCGGCAGTTTACAGGATATTGACCAAATGGCGCTTCTTAGGCCACTTACCAAGCACCAGGTTATTATTAAAAGGGGTAAGGATATTGCTAATGAAGTAAATAAGGCAATCATAATCGCGCAATCCGGTGTTCCGGGTCCAGTATTTGTTGAATTACCATTGGACTTATTATATCCGCAGGATCTGGTCCGTGAATTGTATGGATTGAATACGGATAGTCAAAAAATGTCTTGGTGGTTGGAAAAATATTTGCAGCGAAATCTGGACCATATTTTTACCGGCTTTGAAACGACCCCAAAACCTATCCCCGAAATCATGTGTCCAATGCCCGTTTCCAGCGCTATACAAAAAGCATCAAAAATGATGTATAATGCGAAAAGTCCTGTATCATTAATTGGAAGTCAAACAATGCTAAATGTTACCCAGGTGGATAACTTGGTTCAGAAATTGGCATCTTTAGGCATGCCTATGTTCGTTTCAGGGATGGCTAGGGGATTGTTATCCAAAGAAGAATTGAATATTTTCCGCCACCAAAGGAAAAAAGCACTGCAAGAAGCTGATCTGGTTTTATTAGCGGGTGTTCCATGTGATTTTCGGTTGGGATACGGTAGGCAAATTAATCGTAAGGCAGAAATTATATCCATAAACCGTAGTCGTAGTGATCTGTATTTAAATCGGAAACCAACTTTAGCGATCCAGGCAGACCCAGGTTATTTTTTTTCAAGTTTACCTGAAAATCAATTAGAAAATAAGGTTGATTTTGATACCTGGATAAATACGCTACGGCAAAGAGATAAGGAAAGGTTGGAACAAATTCACGAACAGTCTAAAATAAGTACAAATTATATTAACCCATTGAAATTTTTTACTAAGCTGGATAAACACCTGAAGGATGGTGATATTTTAATTGCAGATGGCGGTGATTTTGTGGCTACTGCATCTTATATCTTACGACCAAGGTCAAATCTAGGTTGGCTCGACCCTGGTCCTTTTGGAACCCTAGGTGTAGGTGCTGGTTTCATTTTAGGCGGAAAGTTAACTCACCCAAATGCTACAGTATGGGGAATATATGGCGATGGCGCTTTTGGTTATAGTATGGTAGAATTTGATACTTTTGTGCGTCATAATATTCCATTGATCGCCATTATTGGTAATGATAGTAGCTGGACACAAATTGCCAGAGATCAGGTAGAAATATTCAAGGATCCTGTTGCCACTGAACTAGGGAACACAAAATATCATGAAGTTGTAGAGGCATTAGGTGGGCAAGGATTACAAATTACGGATAAGAAAGAGATTGATGATGTTTTGAATACGGCAAAAGATTTTGCTTCAGCAGGAAAAAGTGTTGCCATAAATGTAAAGATCGGAAAAACAGACTTCAGAAAGGGTTCAATATCTATATGAGTATTTGCATAAAAATTTATCTATTAATATTTATTTCCGTACTTATCGCTCAAGATAAAATTATTATTAATGATGGTAAATATAAGGCTACAATCAACCGGGATAATTGGGGCGTGCCCCATGTACATGGTCGATCAGATGGAGATGCTGCTTTTGGTCTAGCCTACGCCCATGCGCAGGATGATTTCAGTACAATTCAAGATGCCCTTGTGGCCTCGCGAGGTATGCTTGGTCAATTATATGGCGTGAAATTGAAATCCATAAGAGGATTTTTTGATTTGTTAAAAGGAAGCTTAACGGGTGTAAAAGGCATCGAAAATATTGCCAATGATTATTACGTACATGTTCTTGGCATTTGGGATGGTTTAGATAAAAAGTACATCAATGAAGTACCTGCTGATGTCCGTGATGTATGTGATGGTTATGCTGCCGGTATAAACCTATATGTCAAGGATAATCCAAAAGCTGCCTACAAAAAACTATATCCTTTACAGGGTATTGATGTGGTTGCCGGTTTTATGCATCGCACACCATTATTTTATGGTATTGGTGGTGTTTTTAGGAAATTAATGCGTGCAGAACCACCAACACTGATTGGTCTTGGACCTGATGAGGAAAAAGATCCAATGCAGATGCTAGCCAGCAATGTCATGGCTGTAGCACCAAAGAGAAGTGCCGATGGGTACACACGCTTAATGGTGAATAGCCACCAGCCCTGGATCGGCCCCGTAGCATGGTATGAAGCCCATATTTCCAGCGATGATGGCTGGGACATGGTAACGGGTCTTTTTCCAGGATCACCGGTTGGGTTCGTAGGCCATAATCCTGACTTGGGATGGAGCCATACTGTTAATGATCCTGATCTTATCGATGTTTACCGACTTACAATTAATCCAGATAATGAAGATCAATACTGGTATGATGGTAATTGGCGTGACCTAGAAGTCAAGAAAACAAAAATCAAAGTTAAAATCCTGGGTCTATTATCCTGGCCATTGAAAAGGGATTTATACAGGTCTATACATGGACCGGTCTTAAAAACGGACCACGGTACTTATGCCATTCGGTATGCCTCAATGGGAGATCCGCGACTGATTGAACAATGGTATCGTATGAATCGTGCTCGCAACCTAACAGAATTCAAAACAGCAATGGCTATTAATTCCATTCCAATGTTTAATACTGGTTATGCGGATAAGTCAGGGAATATCTATTATGTTTATAATGCGCGAATACCAAAACGTCATGCTGATCTGGATTGGAGAAGCATAGTACCAGGTGATACGTCCGTATATTTGTGGACTGAATACGTCCGTTTTGAAGATTTACCGCAAATCGAAAATCCACCGGGGGGCTTTATCTACAATTGTAATAATACGCCCTATTTTTGCACCGATAATCCCTCCGATTTTCCTGATCGTTTACCAGCAAATGCTGGTGTGGATATGCATCAGACAAATCGTGCTCTTAGAGCATTGGAGCTATATGGCCAGGATAAAAGTATTACCCGTGAGGAGTTTCTCGCTTATAAATATGATAAAAAATATTCTCAGGAATCATTGGTGGTTGAAGTGTTCAGAAAATTTATTAAGGACTCCAAGACTATAAGGAAAGAATTTAAGCCAGCAATAGAATTATTAAATAGCTGGGATTTTTCGGGTGAATTAGAAAATAGAGCTGCTGCGCTGGCTTATTTGACATTCCGCCATGTTGGATTCAATCCTGAGAAGTACACCTATGATTATGATAAAATTATAGAAAAGCTGGATGCGGCAGTAGAATTCCTGACCACTAATTATGATCGGATTGATGTACCATTGGGAGAGGTACAGCGTTTGCGTCATGGTACGGCAAACCTTCCTCTAGCTGGCGGCCCCGATATGCTCCGGGCCATTTATACAAAAAATGATGAGAATATCATGAAGGGTGTGGCCGGTGATTGCTATGTACAATTTGTTGAATGGGATGAAAACGGTAATGTCCACGCAGAAAGTATCCACCAGTTTGGTGCCAGTACGAGTGTTGAATCATCTCCGCATTATGATGACCAAGCTGAACTTTTTTCCAAAGAAATAATGAAACTTATAAGACCCTAATATATATGCTTCTTTAACTATGACCAGCCCCAATAATCAAGTTCGATTGCTAGATGGTGCGATGGGTACAGAACTAATGCGTGCCGGACTTGATCTACGATTGCCAATTTGGTCTGGTAATGTAAACCTCACCCACCCTGATTATGTACGAAAAATACATGAAGCATATTTGACCGCTGGTGCAGATATTTTAACAACAAACACTTTTCGTACCACCCCAAGAGCGTATAGAAATAATGGTTATGAAGAACATGAAGCAAGACAGATATCCCATGAAAGTCTTGAAAGAGCAGTTGAATTAGCCAGGCAAGCTGCAGGAGATGATATTATAGTTGCAGGATCTATTGCGCCTCTTGAAGATTGTTATCAACCTGAGTTATTTCCTGGCATTGAATTTGCGCAAAGGGAATTTAGAGAACTTGCAATTTGGTTACAGGATACGGGCGTAGATATCATATTGTTTGAAACAATGGGATCATGGCCTGAAATAAAGACTGCTATCTCTGTCACGGTTGATCTGCATCTACCACGCTGGTTAAGCCTGATTTTGAAAAATGGTAATACATTACTTGATGGAACTGATTTAGCAAATATTCTCTCTAATATAAAAGACTACGGCATTGAAATGGTTTTATTAAACTGCAACCTATGTAGTGTAACAGCGGATGCTGTTGATGTACTTTTGACGGATTGGAAAGGTTCCTGGGGGGTTTATCCAAATATAGGTGTAGCAATGCCTACCAAGGAAGGGATCATTGAACAAAAGTTAAGCATTAAGGAATTTGCTAATGATGTCAACAACTATCTTAATTCTGGTGCCAAGGTAGTCGGTGCCTGCTGTGGATCAGACCCAAATTATATTAAAGCGGCAAGAGGGGTGATTGATTTATAGTTGAAAATTGAGCTTTTGATTCCGATATACATAATTTTTGTTTAATTCATTAGATTCAATCTATGCCTCGGATAAAATTTATTGTTTTTAATGTTCTGCTTTCATTTATACTGTTTTATCCTTCCTGTAATGATAATGTAGGATCGTCCTCAAAATCTATGGTCACTTTTAGAATTGATATGAGCAATGAAACTGTATCTGCTAATGGAGTGCATATAGCTGGTACAATGGAAACCCCCAATGGTTCTATTGAAGAAATGTTAGATTATGATGATGATGGTGTGTATGAAGTTTCTCTATCCTGCACAATTGGAGATACAGTTCAATATATATACCTAAATAGTAATGTACTGGGTGGGAATGCAGAAGTAATAGATACCCTGCCTTGTGCCTTATCTGGTACGGGTAACCGCTGGCTGGAAGTACCTGATACTGATTCTTTAACTTTGGATATTGTATGCTACAACAGTTGTTCACCCTGCGTGGATACTACCGGCGGCACAACTGCGTCTTTAGAAGATCTTTATTTATTTAAGGGTTTATGGGAGTTAAAAGATGATTGTAGCGGGATAGATACAATTGGTTTTTCAATAGATACTACATCAGGTGATACAAGCTGGGATATTGTGGAATTGGGAACAGATCAAGATTCCTTATTACTATTTTTCCCTAATTCCGGGGCGTACTTTACTTTTGGAGATTGGCAAGGAAAATGTGACAGTGAAGCAAATTCCTGCTTTTTCACTGGTACCTTTGATATAGAAATTGATTCATCAGGTGAATTATATACTTACTCTTTTAGGAATGAAGAAAATGATTCCTTTCTTGTTTATTTCACCTTGGAATTAGGTGTTGACTCGCTTAATCATTTTATTTACGACCCAAATATCTTGACAATCAATTACTTTATTCCTCCCGCTTATAGTTTTGCTTCAAAGATTGAAGTCTATGATAAGATTAATAATGATTTTGATAACATACCTGATAATATACCGAATTTTACGCCTGTATGTTCTGGATCGGGTAGGTCACTGTTAGATGATAGGATTTGGTCGATATATAATCCTTAACCTTATCCTTAAATAGGGTATATTTTCTCGCGCTGTGATTAAGTTAAAAAATATACTAATCTTGTGTTTGGTTAGTTTTCTTGCCTGCGATAATGTAAAGCTCACTCGAGCTTCAGCACAGGATGTACTTGCAGCTGCACAGGAAGAGAAAGGAAAAAGGGCGGTAATGATAAATGTATGGGCGACCTGGTGAAGTCCCTGTATGGCGGAGTTTCCGTTTGTTCATAGTTTAAGTAAGAAATACAATCAAGACTTGAAGGTAATTTTTGTAAGTGCCGATTGGCTTGAAGATGAAAAAAAAGTAAAAGATTTTCTGAGTTCGATGGATGTGATTGGTCAATCTTATATTAAAGACCAACCTGAGGAAGAATTTATTAATGGTTTTCATAGGGAATGGACTGGCAGTCTTCCTTTTACAATTGTGTATAGTAAATTATCAGGATCAATTGTAGATTATTGGGAGAATACAAAACATGAAAAGCGTTTCATTGAAGCGATAGAAAAAGCAATAAATTCATAGGAGTCATCATGAAAAAATTAATTTTTGTAGCCACATTACTACTTTGCGTTGGTATTCAAGCAAAAGAATTAGATTTAGGTTCTGTCTTGCCACTGGAAGATGTAAAAATGATGGATATTACCGGTAAGAAAGTATCATTAGGGGATGCAAAGGGAGAGAATGGCCTTTTGGTTATTTTTTCCTGCAATACCTGCCCATGGGTTATTAAATGGGAAGATCGATATGTAGAACTGGCCAAGAAATACAAGTCTAAAGGTGTGGGCATGATTGCGGTTAATTCTAACGAAACAAATTTTGGATCTGTGGATAGCATGGATGAAATGAAAGCGCATGCCAAGGAGAATGGATATAATTTTTATTATGCTATGGATTATGGTGCGAAACTGGCACGAGAATTTGGTGCAACCAAAACACCTCATGTCTACTTATTCGACGCAGAAGATCAGCTAGTTTATCGCGGTGCAATTGATGATAATGCTAAAAATAAGAAAAAAGTTAAAAAACCTTATGTTGCCGATGCTATTGATGCAATGCTGGCCGGCAATACAATAAAATATGCTTCGACAAAAGCACTAGGTTGCGGTATAAAGTTCAAAAACTAAGCGCATAAAGCCTGAAATTTTATTTCAGGTATAGAATTTTACCATCAGTGAAGGTTTTACCGTTTTCAATTTGATATAAATACATCCCGGAAGATAATCCTACGTTTCCCTGTCCTATCGGTGACCAGTGGAAATTTTGACGTCCAGCTTGCTGTAACCCCAGATCGTATCCTGATACTAGTCCACCAGTTAATTCGAATATATTTATGGTAATATTTCCTGGCTTTGCCAAGGTATAAATGATGTTTGTTGATCCGTTAAATGGATTTGGGTAGGCTTTAACAATGTGTATATCTGGTGTAATAAGGTTCTGTCCAGGTTTAATACTTACATTTACCCCTGCCAGAAGCATTTCAATAACAGCAATCATATATTCTGTATCTATTTCGTTATTTACGTAATACACATTTCCATCTGTACCGATTATAAAATCACGTGGGTAAGGTGAACCTTGGTTTGGAATATAATATTGATCATAAATAACACCTGTACCGATACCAGGACCGCTTCGTGTATCTTTTAAAATAGGGAAGGTGAGACCATTGTCAATCACAAATTGGTTGATCTGCCCTTCATTAACTGCAGTTATGCCAACAAGTGTGACAGCTTCGTCACTGTATTCTTGCCAAATTGAGACTTCCAGGTCCGACAACTCCGGACTACATACTGGTCACCCAGGAGAAAAGAAGGCAATAACTACAATTTCACCAGCATCAGACCAATGCTGGTTGAGGTTAAAATTTCCCGTTCCGTTGGCTGCAATGGGCAGGGTAAAGTCTGGGGCAATCATACCAACATTTACGCCATCATAGTTACCTAAAATATCGCAAGATAATTGAGATTCATCAGAGTCATTAGAAGGAATGGTATAAACGCCCGTGGCGTTTTGGCCAGACTTTGTGTAGATGATATCAACTACAATTGAATCTCCAGCAGCTAATGTGTTTAGTTCAGTTGAAGTAGAGAAATCTGCATGGGAAAAATAGTCGTAATCAAACATAAGCGCTGTATTACCATTATTGATTAAGTAAAGTGGCATTGTATCTTGTTCTCCAATATTTATTTCTGGAAAACTGATATCGTGAGTGCTAAGATCCAGGTCCGGTCCGGAAATGAATCCGTATTCCATTACCTGTAGATGACGCCACTCTGCGGAATAAATAACATTACCTTTGGAATTGATAGCCATTGTGCGGTATCCTGTATTTTTATAACCAACCAGCTGGAAGTCACTGCCATTGTATTCCAGAATTTTAACATCAAACCAATCAGAAACAGCGATTTTGCCATTAAAGAGAGCAATTCTGTTTGCTAAGCCAGAACTGTTATAGGTGGCCAGTAATTGTGGATCGGAAGGGTCTGATAGATCATAGCGGGCAATGCCGTTGCTGCCCATTGCTACGGTTAATTGGTCTCCATCCAAAACCATATCCTTTGTTGCTCCTTCTGTAAGTATATCTGTTATTGTTACTGGATTAGAGAGATCAGTAATATTCATGATCCTAAAACCAAATTCACCATTCATTATAATCAGCAACGAATCTAAAAAGGCTGTACCCCATGCATTTTCTGCTGGGATCTGACCAAAATATGAAGGTGACTCGGGTGAGCTGATATTGAATAGAATTACACCATGTTCATGGGCGGAAGCATAAAGAGTTGAATCTTGAACCATAAGGCCATCATAGCTAAAGTTTGAACCAGCTGGTTGGGTAACCATGGCAATGTATTGGGGGTTAGATGGGTTTGATATATTTACAATTGCAATACCACGGTGACGGGAAGATAAATAAAGTATGGAATCAGAAATTGCAGCGATAAAGTTTGGCAAAGCCCGGTTTTGGTTACCAAATGGTATTTCCAGATTGGCAAGATGAACAGGATTAAGTGAATCAGATATATCATAGAATTCTGTCCCGTTCAGATTGCCAGTAATAATCATGATATCTCCGGAAAATTTTACATCCAGTAGTTCCCTATTCTGCGGATTATACCTGCCGTGTATTATCAGATTTTTACCAGCAATAGAAGACAAGATGATGAAAATAAGTAAAAGTATCTGGACGAAGTCTCTGCGCATAGTCTAATTTATCCATATTTGTGTAAGTTCTCCGGCGCAAATTGATTGGATCAATATTTTTTCAAAGTATAAAAGATGCATTTATTTGTTAAACAATTATTATATGCAAGTTTAGTAACATTTTTTTATTCCTGTGATTTTGGAAAGGATAAGGATCGGTTAGTAGATCAGCCCTTTATTTATGTTTTGGGTGTCGCACAGGATGGTGGATATCCACAAGCGGGTTGTCTGAAGAAATGTTGTATTGTTCCTAAAAATAAACCTGAACTGCGGCGTTGGATTTCATCGATTGCAATTGTTGATAATATTAATAATAGGTGCTGGATTTTTGATGCTACTCCGGATTTTCGCGAACAATTACAAATGATCAATGGTGTCACAGTCAATGAAAATCCAGTTAATATTTCTGGTATTTTTCTAACCCATGCTCATGTTGGTCATTATACTGGCTTAGGACATTTAGGGCTTGAAGTTATGGGGGCAAATAAAATACCTGTTTACGCCATGCCGAGAATGATGAATTTTCTCAAAGATAATGGTCCCTGGAGTCAATTAGTAACGAAAGAAAACATTATTATTAAACCGCTGCAGGATGGGGCTATTATCAACATTAACGATCAAATTAAGATCACACCATTTTTGGTACCGCACCGCGATGAGTATTCTGAAACTGTTGGTTTTGATATCTCAGGACCAAATAAATCATTACTATTTATTCCTGATATTGATAAATGGGATTTATGGCAAAAAGATATTGTTACGGAAGTAGAAAGAAATGATTATCTATTTTTAGATGGCACATTTTTTGATGGGAATGAATTGCCAGGCAGGGATATGAGCCAAATTCCGCACCCATTCATTATTGAGAGTATGCAGTTATTTATAGATCTATCTGCAAATGAAAAGCAGAAAATTCATTTTATTCATTTCAATCACACTAACCCACTGTATCAGTCTGGAAGTAATGCTAGAAAAGTACTTAATAATGCGGGTTTTCAGGTGGCCAAACAAGGACAGATCATTAATCTATAACATATTATAAATGGAAAAGATTGCTTTATTACCGGATCGGCAGTTGGTGTTAATCAAACAGATAAACTAAAAATATTTGAGCTAATCATGGCTGGAAAAGGTACTATAGCAAGCCTTCCTGCAAAATGTGTTGGTTCATATATTTGGGTGCACAAATAGGATGTTTAACTAACCTTTTAAAACTTATGAAAATTTCCAGCCTATTTTTTGTAATACTGTTAGTCTTATCTATTGCTGATCTAAATGCAAAAGGAAAAACCAGAAATGTCATTTTTATTACGTTTGATGGACTGCGTTGGGAGGAAGTCTTCTATGGTGCGGACAGTTTGCTAATAAATAATGATGATTTTACAAAAGAACGAAAAGACATGGTGAAAGATTACTGGGCTGATACACCTCAGAGTCGTAGAGAAAAATTAATGCCTTTTTTCTGGAGTACCATCAATACTAGGGGGCAATTATATGGTAATTTACGGAAAGGCAGCGTGGTTACACTTGCGAACCCATATAGGTTTTCTTATCCCGGTTATAGTGAAATGCTGGTTGGTTATGTTGATCTTACCCGTGACAGCAATGATAAGGAGAACAATCCCAATATCACTATTCTTGAGTATATCCATAATCAACCTGGGTTTCATGGTAAAGTAGCTGCCTTTTGTTCCTGGGATGTGTTTGACTTTATTATCAATGAAAATCGATCTGGTGTCCAAGTTAATTCAGGTGTGGAACCATTTAAGGACAAATATAATAGACCGAAAATCAGATTATTAAATGAAATTATGTACCAGATCCCTATACCTTGGAAAAGCGTACGGTATGATGCAATAACCCATCACTATGCCATGGATTATCTGGATCAGCATAAACCAAGATTATTATATATTGCATACGATGAGACGGATGAGTATGCACATGAAGGAAAATATGATCAATATCTTATTGCAGCGAATCGATTGGATGAATATGTAGATCAAATATGGAGCTGGGCCCAAAAGAATTATCATTATAAAAACAAGACTACCATCTTAATCACTACTGATCATGGCCGCGGTCATAAAACTATAGATGCCTGGCGAAATCATGGCAGTTCAGTTGCTGGATCACAACACGTTTGGATGGCAGTTCTTGGGCCGGATACACCGCCAAGGGGTGAGATATCTGATGGTGAACCTATGACGAGTAGTCAGATCGCAGCAACCATTAGCACATTCTTGGGTTTTGAATACAGCAATAAAAAGCCTGTTGGCCCGGTGATGAATAGTATGTTTTCAGATATTAAACAATAATAATTTCATTGATAAGAAACAGATAGAAAAATGAAGTATCGCAATCTGGGTAAATCAGGATTAAAAGTCAGTGAACTTTCTTATGGTTCTTGGGTTACATTCTCTTTTCAAGTGGACACAGCACTGGCTACGGAAATGCTCAAAATCGCCTACGATTCGGGTGTCAATTTCTTTGATAATGCAGAAGCCTATGCCAGTGGTGAAGCAGAGATAATAATGGGTGAAGCATTGAAGAAGCTAGGTTTTACCCGGGATACATATTGTATATCCAGCAAAGCTTTCTGGGGCGGTCAGCTACCAACCCAGCGGGGACTGAGTGCCAAACATTTAACGGATGCTTGTAATGCTGCACTGCAGCGTTTACAAGTCGATTATTTAGACTTGTTCTTTTGTCACCGACCGGACCCGGAAACACCAATTGAGGAGACGGTACGGTCGATGCATACATTGGTCATTCAGGGTAAGATCATATACTGGGGAACATCCGAATGGGAAGCTTCTCAAATTGAAGAAGCTTACCAGATCGCGGAAAAATATTATCTTACGCCTCCGACCATGGAACAACCCGAGTACAACATGTTTAATCGATCGAAGCTGGAAAAAGAATATATAGATCTATTTAAGAAGAGGGGTCTTGGTACTACAACCTGGTCGCCGTTAGCTTCAGGTTTATTGACCGGAAAATACAAAAACGGTATTCCAGAAGATACCCGCATGAATCTGAGCGGCTATGAGTTTTTGCGTCAACGGCTGGAGAGTGAGGAAGGTCGTGTAATGGTTAATAAGGTCAAGCAATTAGAAGAGCTAGCAGATACAGCAGGCATACCTCTGGTCAATATGGCTTTGGGTTGGTGCTTACAGAATAAAAATGTAAGCACTGTGATCCTGGGGTCCTCGAAGCCGAAGCAATTAAAGCAAAACTTGAAGACTTTGAATTATTTAGACCAGTTTGACGATTCACTAATGCAGCAAATTGATAAAATAATATCTAATCAAGAATAGAAAATAAATTTAACCTTTTATAACTCAGCGCATCCAAATTAACTAAGATCCGATACGAAATACTTATTTCGATTGAAGTATCTAATATTTTATTAGGATATGATTAGATCAGCACTTAGAATTAAAACAGTGAAAATTTAAAAAGGAATAATCAATATGAAATCGTATTTCACAAGTATATTATTCATAATAATGTTATCAATGATCACTTCTGTTAGTTTTGGATCGGATCAACTCAATGAAGTCATTGCTGAAGAAGAGGGTAATATTGCTTATCGAAACAGTATCGATTTTGATACTAAGACGACCCAAGTTTGGTGGGACAGCGCCTGGCATAATAAATGGCAATGGCTGAAATCATATGATGATAACGGTTATTTAATAGAGTCGGAATTTTTCAAATTCAGTGATGATGAATGGTTATTGCGCGGTAATGTATCTTATACCAATAATGAGAGTGGTGTACCCACTTCAAGGATTAGACAATCCTATTGGGATGGATCCTTCTATAATCGTTCCTTACATGAATATTATTATAATGACAGTGGTGATTTGACTCAAGATACACGCCTTAAATGGCATGATGATTCCTGGCATAATCGTTCACAGACCGAATTACAATACGAAGAAGGTCTATGCGTGAATAATACCTACTACCGATGGGAAGACAGCACTTGGGCCAATCGTTATTTACAGGAAATCTCATACAATGATAATGGTGAGAGGAATGTAAAGATAGGTTATAAGTGGACCGATATCGGCTGGACTGAACGGCATAAGACCGAATATTCTTTTGATGATAACGGTGACCTTTTTCAAAAAATGTTTTCTAAATGGATCGATGCTGGTTGGGTGGCTAGAGCCAGATTAACTGTTAGTCGAGATGATGCCCTTAACCCCGTAGAAATTCTTTTGGAAAAAGTGGATAGTACCGATGTGTGGAATAATGTTTCCTTGCGGGAGAACACATTTTCTGATGATGGTATGGTCATGGAAACAGTCTCGTCTAGGTGGCGCAATGATGAGTGGCGGTCTCGAAAACGTACTGAATATACTTATGTCAATGGCCCAGGAAGATCGATCCTTAGTATTGTTGCACCAGCAACTTTGCCAGATCAGATTACTCTATCACAGAATTACCCTAACCCTTTTAATCCGATAACAACTTTCAGTTATGAGTTAACGAAGACGGAATTTATTATGATCGCTGTTTTTGATATGCGGGGTAACAGAGTTGCAATGCTGGTGAATGAGCGACAGGATCCTGGTGTTAGATCATATCGTTGGAATGGTACCAATAATAATGGTGATATTGTTGCTGCCGGTGTATATATCTACACCATTCAAGCAGGAAATTTTCGGCAGTCCAAGAAAATGATTTTATTGAAATAAAATTAATCGACTAATTTTGATATAAAAACCCCGCCAAGTAGCGGGGTTTTTTGTTTACATATAAAACTAGTGGGGTTTTAGCAAGGGGATAAGACCTATTCAAATTTTGGATTTGTGCATGTTACATGATAATTTACCTTTTATAAATGAACAAATTTGCGGGCATCGTTTAACGGCTATTAATTGATCGGTTTATGACCATACTTCAACGTTATCGCGTTCCTATCACTTTTGTCGTTTTTGGCCCATTGTTGGCACTAACCATTCTATCTGGACGTTTTCCCCATAATCCTTTCAATGTTAATGATATTCAAGGCATTGGAGGGACCATAATGGTTTTGTTGGGTACAGGATTGAGATCGTGGGCTGCAGGAGTCGTTCGCAAGAGAAAAAAACTCACTACCACTGGTCCATATGCTTTCACAAGACATCCCCTATATGTGGGTTCAATGTTTTTAGCGTTGGGAATCTGTATTATCCTTGGCGACATTAAGTTTTTATGCGCTGTCTTAGCTGTCACGTTTTCTATCTATATACCAAAGGTAAAAACTGAAGAACGTTTCCTATTAAATAAATTTGGAAACGAATGGAAAAAATATACACACCGAACAGGTTATTTTTTACCCAAGGATAATTCTATCAGAATTCGCTCCGGCTGGTCTATGACTCAATGGACAAAAAATAAGGAATATTACTGCTTTGGGACCGCGCTTTCAGCATTGGTACTTTTGGCCATTATGTACACCATACACCTGAATTAATTAAATAATCTAGTGGTCAGTATTTAACAAAACATATCAGTATAATTGCATATAAGAAGGTAAATGTATGACAGAATTTTATTTGTCATTTAATTTCAATGCTATTCAATGGATTCAAGTTGCATTTTGTGCAATTGGCATTGGAATGGCTAAAACTGGTTTAGGTGGTATTGGATTATTGGTTGTGCCAATAATGGCAAGTTTATTCGGCGTAAAATCATCAACAGGTGTTTTATTAATTCTATTGATACTTGCAGATATTTTAGGAGTAGGTTTTTATCATCGACACGCTAACATAAATATTTTGATAAAACTTATTCCTAGTACTGCAATAGGAATTATAACTGGAGTGGTGATTGGTGAATGGATAAATGAGGAACAATTTAGTTTTATATTTTTAGGAATAATTTTTATTGGTATTAGTTTAACATTTCTTCAATTGGATCAAAAAAATGATTCTAATAACCTAAATTTAATTTATACGACTATCATAGGTTTCTTAGGTGGGCTCGCAACAATGATAGGCAATGCTGCGGGTCCAATTTTAACTATCTACCTTTTATATATGGGTTACGAAAAAAACAAATTCATAGGTACTGCTGCATGGTTTTTTCTAGTAGTTAACCTGGTAAAATTACCCTTTCATATAATCGTATGGAAAACTGTAGATATATCTGTGATTTTATTTGACATATCTTTATCACCTTTTATTCTTATAGGCGCATTTTTGGGTGTTTATTTAGTAAAAATGATTCCAGAGAAACCTTACAAAATAATATTAATTGTATCAATTATAATTTCTACAGTACGACTTATTGAATTATATTAACTAGCTTCCATTTATTCTGAAGAGTTCAGACAAACGAAGTAATATGATATTACTAAAATAATTTTGCCCTTTTCACTGCATCAAACCCCACCTATTAGCGGGGTTTTTTGTTTATAGACATTTAGTGTCAATGGCTTTTTAACTAAATTTTACCCTACAGCGGGCAAAGTATAGGGTAAGGATGCTGGTAATAAACACCTGCACACATTGTAGTGAAGATTTTATGAGATTCGTAAATTGGGTTATAGTAAAATAACAAAGGAGGAAATCATGAAAGATATATGCAATTGTCCAAATTGTGAATGTGGTAAATGAAATACGTTGATTATGTTTTTTTTATTATGGGGAATGCATCTTTAATCATCTCATTTTTTGATAATACGAGTGCCATGCCTCTTTTTGGTGGATTTGGTGTACTTATGATGATTTATAGTGGAATGAATATTAATGAAAGATATAGGGATAAATCAAAAGAGGAAGCACAGATAAAACTTTATTCCACATCCGAAACACCAAAAACTGAATAAGGATTCAAAGTAAATCACGGTAAAAAATGGAAATGCACCCACTAATTAAGATAGTTTGGATAATTCTAATTGGAATAATCTTACTTAGTATTCGTCGTATACTTAATGAAAAAGGTTGGAAAATCGGCAATTTTATTCGAATTGAAGATGATGACCAAAATGAATAGTTAATGAAACGGTTAATTCCATTATTATTTATATTAGTTTGTTGCACGGAAAGAAATACCCTCTATTCTGAAAGAAGAAATATTTTTGATGGGTTTTATGAACATTTTATGCAACAGCGATTATTAAAAACCACATCAACGGATTATTTAACAGATACCTTCATATTGCAAGAATGGGAGTGGGAAAGTTGGCGGAATGCGACTGTATTTCGCGCTATAAATGGTGGATTACGAAATCCTTTCAAACATTTAATCTATAATGAATATGGATATTTGTTTTATGAAAAAGGATATTGGGATGGTAATTATTGCGAAACGCAATTATTTGATGCTTGGAAACCACTATCGACTATTTGTGTTATAAATAATGATACAACATTTGTTTCTTATTATTGGGAAATTGACAACTTAACAGTCACAGGACCTAACGGTAAAGAAAAGTATAATCGGTATGGACTGATATCAGCGAAATATGATAACGATCTATCAACTTGGATTTATAATGATATTAGCGCAAATGGGAGGAAACTTTTAACATTGCGAGAATCAGTGGATTGTAATGGTGATAGAATTATAATTGATAAAAATAAATGGAATTGGAGTAGTAATATTGTTGAAGTGTTAAGTGATCCTATTGTTAATGATAGCTGTATTGTATCAGGTTACAGATTGAAAAGGATTGCAAAATATGATAGGTACTATCATATTCTTGATACGGACTATTTCAGCAGAGAAAATGAGAATAGCGATTGGATCCATTATAAAAACACTACTACAGAATATGATTATAGCCATCCATTCAAAGGAATTGAGTAAAGAATAAACATCTATAATATTCTTATAATCATAAACCAAAATTCTCGCCCATTAGCAAGGTTTTATATTTCTGGGATGATAGTTAGTTATGGACTTTCAAATGTACAGCCATAACTAGAACCAATTGGTGAACCTGGAGGAACAGTAGGTACCTCAATTGGAATATAATTATCTGGTTCTTTCAGAAAGGATTTTATCTGTTTTTGAAGCATGTTTGTATGAATTTTATCTCTTCTATTTTTGTTTCGAATACGCTTTAACTCCTCTGCCAAGTTTTCTACCACTGCCATAGCAATGGATTGAACTCCAGGGGATGAATTACTATTAATGGCCAGGCTCAGCAAATGATCTAAAACAACAAAATCTATATTGCGTTTTACCTCGCCAGCTAAACTACTCGGAGCAGGTTTTTTTATAGTTTCATCCAAAATTCGATCTAATACTTTTTCTAGACCTGGTTGTTCTGTTTTGCGAGCATTGTATTCGATAAGACGGGTTGCGCGAGCAGGGTGGAAGATCATACGGCAGGTTAAATTGGCTGCTGTTTCGGCAAGGCTAACTCCATCAAAAGTTACACCTGTTCGTGGATTAAAAGATTCGCGGGTACGACCTCGGCCGGCTGCACGAGGAGGAATCAATTGAAGCAACTCTTCAGGTAAAGTTAAGGCATCGGGTTGTAGTGTACTTATTAAAGCATCCAAAGCATCCATTTGAAATTTTGGTGAAAGTAATTTTGTTACAAATTGCCCATCACCTCGAAGAGCGTAAGTATAATCAAGACCCCCAAGAACCTTAGATGCAGCTTCAATCTGGTAGCGATGTAGTAGGTAAATTGGTACTAAAACATCACCAATATCACTAAAGGGTTGTCCCATCTTTATATTGTTCTCTCCAAAATTATCCAGAGCAACCTTTCTAACCGCCATTAAGTTTTTTAACTCCGATACTGGATTTTTACCATTGTCCCAAAGGTGAGCGGTTGGATGGGCTGAACCCAATGGCCTTGCATCTTGGTCGGTGATAAAAATATATCCTCTTCTAATCCCATCTTGTATAATTTCTTCTAAAGCTTCATCTTCATTTGTCTCGTCAGGAAAGTCCTGATAGCCAAATGCAACAGTTACTTTATCCCATTCACCAATACCAATACCATATGCATTGCGCCAGTTGATATTTCCATTTTGATCCAAGGAAACAGTTGGATGCGGATAATCCATTACTGACGCACGTCCAACGGCACTAGCTATATAATTATGTGAAAGACCGATTGTGTGTCCAATTTCATGTGCAACTAATTGCTTGACTCGAGCCAAAGCGAGCTCTCGCATATATGGTGGAACTTTCATTCCATCTTTATAAGGTGCTAATAAACCTGTCGCAATTAGATAATCATGTCTTAACCGTAATGATCCCAATGAGACATTTCCTTTAATAATTTCTCCTGTACGTGGATCATTTACGGAACTACCGTATGACCAACCACGGGTCGCACGATGTAACCAATGAATCATATTATAGCGAACATCCATTGGGTGGGCATCTTCTGGAAGGACTTTTACTTGAAATGCATTGATATAACCGGCAGCAGTAAATGCCTCGTTCCACCATTTTCCACTTTCCAGAATTGCTGTTTTTACTGGCTCAGGAACACCGGGGTCTACATAATAAATTATTGGCTTAACTGCTTTACTACTGAGTGCACTTGGATTCTTTTTTTCTAAACGATGTCGCCTTATATATCTTATATAAATAGATTCATCTAATGGGACGGCATAATCTTGGAAGTAAACTGATCCGTAACCTGCCCTTGGATCATGATTTCGAGGTGTATAATTATCATCAGGCAATTTTACGAATGAATGGTGTAATCTCATCGTTATTGATTCTGGAGTGGGAGTTACCTGGCGAACATATGTTCCAGGATTTGTTCCTGTATAAGTCATGAGCGCTTCTATTTCCGTATTCTCCGGAAAATTTATTGTGCCTGGAATATAAATAGCTGAACGACTTTTGTCTATTTTATAATCCCCCATTTTTTGGTCCTTCAGCTTTGCTACAACACCGTGGGCATCTGTAAGAAAAAAGTCCGTTGCATCTACAAGTACTCGATCATTTTCCTCTACTGCAACTTCAAAGCCCCATAGAGTCGATTTTGCGAAACCATCAGCTACAGAAACTTTTTCTTTAGGTTCATTTGTATTTGCTCGGTATCGATAATTGGGTTGGATCAATAATACTTTAGGTCCAACCCTATGAAAATAAACAATTCGATCCTGACCTAATTGATTGCGATCTAGGCCAATATCATTAGAACCCATACCCGCTGTAAGTGAATTCACATATAATAATTCTACGTCGAATTGGTTAATCTCAAGCCAAATTTTTCCATTGAGGCCATCCCAATAGATATCAAAATATCCTTCCATTTTTTTCATGGAATCCGTTTTTTCCGTGATTGAACCACCAATTATTGTTCCCAATAAGCTGAAAAACAGAATAATATTATTCATTATTACCTCCTCATCGAATCATCAGTAAATCACAATTTAATTGATGAAATACACACGAGATAGAAAAAATTAAATATTTAAAAAGTGATAATTTATAAAATCCATTATACTCAAACTTTGGGTTTATGAATTTGATATGATTATTTACTATCGACAAATGAACAAATTTGTGGGCGTCCTATAATGGCTATTACCCGAGCTTCCCAAACTTATCGGTTTCTCTTATAAAACTACATTATTTCTTGAGAGAAACGTATTCAAAGGTTATCAAATATATTTAGACTCTCTCGGAATATGAAAAAATTGCATTAATTGATGCAGGAAGTAATTTTGCATTTAAAGACCCTGCAATTCTTTTTGATTGGCAAAGTAAAATGTATAAAGCTACTATCTTCTCAACTTAATTCGGTCCCACCAATAAAGAAACAAGGGGGGAAGGGTCGGAATAAAAAGGACGCACACATTGTAATGCTATTTTTTGTAACATGGTCTATTATTTATAAAGGAGATAACTATATTAAATCATATATACAAATTATCCTAACTTGTGGATTATTTATGGCTGCTCTAATAGTATTTGAAAGAGTAATACAAACAGTACAGAAATCATAACTGTTTGGGAAAATTTTATAACAAATGGAATAATAAAAGATTATTTTAATCATTTTAGTATAATTTTAGATGTTAAAAAAATGGAATCCTATTTCAATGTCACTTATTGGTAAGATCATCTATAACAGAATAAATTGGTTCAATAAAATATTATTTTTATCACTTATTATTTTTTTAAGCTGTAGTGGGGATAAAAAAGAACCAAATATTATCTTCTTTTTGGTGGATGACTTAGGTTGGAGTGATGTAGCAATATATGGCAGCAGTTTTTATGAAACACCAAATATAGATCAATTAGCCAAAGATGGGGTAAGATTTACCCAAGCTTATGCCGCCTGCCATGTTTGTTCGCCTACAAGAGCAAGCATTTTAACCGGTAAATATCCAGCTCGGTTACAACTCACAGATTGGTTGCAGGGCAGGAGTTTAATTCTACCTCGGACAGATTATGATTATGAAAATTTAAAAAGTGCAAAATTTTATCAACAGCTACCTTTTGAAGAGATAACTATAGCGGAAGAATTAAAATCAAATGGTTACAAAACTGCTATATTTGGGAAATGGCATTTAGGAGAGGATCCATCAGGTCCCCTTGCACATGGTTTTGATTTACATATTCCAAAAGGGTGGAATAAGGGTTGGCCTAAAGCAGGATATTATGCGCCTTTTAAGTTAGATGGTATAGAAGACTCTGAAGGTGATTATTTAACCAATCGTTTAACCGACGAAGCATTAAAGTTTATTGACCAAAATAAGAAAGAACCTTTTTTCCTTTATCTCTCGCTCTTTTCTGTACATGACCCAATACAGGGTAGGCCCGATTTAGTTGAAAAATATCAGAAAAAATTAAATAAACTATCTTCATCAAATAATCCTGATTTCATTCTTGAGGGGAATCCAGATGATCCAACGCCATTATCCAAAAGTGAATTAGGAAATTTAATCAAGCTACCATCCCATAAAGATTTTAAAGTTTTGCCGCAACGCACAGTAAAAATAAAGCAAAGGCAGGATAATATTCATTTTGCAGCCATGGTAGAAGCAGTGGATGAAAGTCTTGGACGCCTTATAAGTAGACTGAAAGAATTAAACTTAGATGAAAATACAATCTTAATATTTTTCTCTGATAATGGAGGAATGTCAGGAGCAAATTTTGGTAGACCAACACGAGAGATTTTGCCAACTAAATTAGATGAAGCTTTCTCTACTTCAAATTTACCACTACGTGGTGCAAAAGGCTGGCTTTATGAAGGAGGTATTCGAGTGCCATTGATTGTGAAATGGCCCGGAAGAGTAGAAGGAGGTATCGTAAGTGACAGACAAGTGATTAGCACCGATTTTTACCCTACTATTTTAGAAATGCTCGGTTTAGAATCTAAATCTTTACAACATGTTGATGGAAAAAGTTTTGTGAGAGCGTTAGAAAATAAGCAATATAATCGAGGTGCGATTTATTGGCATTTTCCGCATTACAGTAATCATGGTATGCAAAGTCCTGGTGGTGCTATTCGGCTGGGAGATTATAAATTAATTGAATATTTTGAAAATAATAGTTTTCAATTATTTAATCTTAAAAACGATATTGGCGAACAAAATGATTTATCCACATCAGAGCCTGAAAAAGCGGCTGAATTGCTTTCTATGCTAAATGAATGGCGGAGAGAGACTTCTGCACAAATGATGAGCGAAAAGTAAATGGTTTTGCTATAATAGATTTACCTTTTTCATAAAATCAAACCCCGCCAATGAAGCTGCTAGTGTATATGATAAGGATTGGCAAAATATAAAAGCCAATATTAATAAAA